>JAESSZ010000774.1 GCA_016763875.1 Nannocystaceae bacterium | reverse complement strand
GTCCGGCTTGTCGTGGGCGTCCACATACGCCCGTGCGGTCCGGTTCCCAGCATCGACATCCAGGACCCGCCGGTAGTAGCGCACGGCTTGTTCGACCCGCGACAGTTTGGCAGACATCTTGGCCGCGCCCAGGAGCGCTGGCTTGAACGCCTTGGACTGCGCCAGCGCGCGCTCGTAGTACGTGAGTCCAGTGCTCGTGCGCCCGAGCGCCGCGTAGCCTGCCCCGAGGCATGTCAGAGCGTCGAGATCCCGGGGCTGCCGCACAAACGCGCGCTTGAGGTCTTGGATCCCGGCCTTGGCGTCGCCGCGATCGACCCGGCCGCACCCGCGCTCGATCAATCGGTCCGTGGACAGCCGCGCCGCCGTGGGTGCACCGCCATCGAACACGACCACGTCATCACTGTCCGTGCCAGAGCCAGACCCAGAGCCAGACCCAGACCCAGACCCACCGGATCCGCTCGCCTCCGAAGAGGTGGTGGCCGCGTCTGCCGGCAGCGCGCCTCCCGTGCCACTGCCCTCGCCACTCGCTGCGCGGCCATCAGCCGCGCCAGGCGGACGGCCACTGCCAGAACCAGAGTCGGGAAGCTGCGCACGACTGTCGACCAACGGCTCGACCGCTGCCACAAACGCGAGCGCCGTCGGTTGTTTGGCCACTCGGCCAAGCAACGTCTCGGCCTCGGACAACCCCCTCGCTTCGTCCCCGGTACGCCAGTACGCCAGTGCCAACACCAACGATGAGGTCGTGGTGGGTTCAGCGAGTTCTGCCAATCCGCTGATGAGCCCCGCCGGAACCTTCGCGGTCGGCTCATTCAGCCATGGCGCCGCACTCGCCAGCAACTGCAACTCGCGGGCGACAGCGTCCGAGCCCAGGCCACCCAACGAGCGCGGGGCGACAGCGCGCGCCACCGCAGAGCGAACTTCCGCCCGTGCCAAGGCCAAGGGGTCGGCAGCTCGGGCCGCGACCGCTGGCAACGCCTGAACCGCCGCCTCGAGCCGATCGACTGCCTGGGACGAACGGTTGGCCACCGCGGGAATCGGCTCCCTCGCGGCGTACGCTGACTGCACGGCGATTGCCGCTTTGATCTGCGCTTCGAAAACGACCGCTGACACGAGTTCGGTCCGCAACAACATCAGTCGCGCCGCGGTCTGCGGGTCCCCCTGCTCGGCAATGGCTTCGCTCAACGCGACACGCTGCGACTCTATGGCCGCCGGATCAAGACTGGCAATAGCGCCGTAGGTCCGCGTGCGTCCGGCAACGAGAACTTCGTCGACACTCGCGTCAGGTTCTCCGATCACAATACCGGCCCAGCCCAAGACTTGGCTGCGAATGTCGGGAATCCCGAACACCACCGCGACACCCACAAGCGCGCCAAGCCCGGCGTACAGCGGCCAACTGCTGGAGCGCGAGACCTCTTTGGGCGCGGGTGACCGGCGCGCGGCCGCGGCCCTAGACAACGACGAGTCAGATGACGATGCGCCAGATAACGCGGCACCAGACGACGCGGCGCCCGATGACACTGATGTCTCGGCCCGGACCAACGCAGGGTGTGAGCCGCCACTGGCGTCCGCATCCGACGATGGCTCGGGCGGCGCCTGGCGCCGGTCCTTCTCGACCGCAACGCGGGTGATCGGCTTGACGTGCGCCGTGACGGCACCGAGCATCGAAGCTGGCGGCTGTTCGTCGTCCTCAATTTCAGCCGCGATATCGGCTGCGACCAACGGCCGCGATGAGGTTCGTCGCGGGATCGGCAGCGGTACCGCGTCGCGTTCGGCGGCCATCGCCGCCCCCGCGCGTGCGACTGCATCCGCAATTTCCGCGTGTCGCACAACCGCCGTGTTTCCCGCCCCCGCGGGTTTCAACAAGCCTGGGTCGAGTTCTTCCTGCTCTCGCTCGTCGGAGGCGTTTGGGTCCCCGGCCAACTGGCGCTGGAGCTCACGGGCAAAGTCGTCCTCATCGCTACTCTCCGGCGCGACTTCGGGGTCAACATCAACGTCAACATCAACGTCAACATCAACGTCCGCGTCGTGGTTCCCGACCGCCGCGCTGTGGCTGTGGGGCACACCGAGGTCCGGCACGACGTGTCCAAGCCGAGCCGAGACCGTCGTGTCATCCAGCTCGCTGACCTCGGCCCGCGCGGCCCCCTCGTCGGCCGACTCTGGTACGCCCGGGATGCGAGCGACCGTCTTGAGCAGACTCGCGGACTCGGAGTCCGCACGAGCAACCGCGATGACGTGGGACGGCGCCGGTACGACGGTTTCCACCGGAACCCCGTCGGTTTCGGTCCCGAAGCTCGGTGGCGGCCCAAGCTCGTCCATCGCGGAGGTCTGCTCCGACGGCATCTCGACGAACACCCCCGCCAACCCGCCAAAACCCCGGAACACTTCCGAAAACTCGGGCATGTCGCCCAGCCGGAGCCAGTTTTTCCCCGTCCGCGACACCGCATCGTCGGGATGCAACCGCCCTTCGCGGATCCACTGCCGCAGCGTCGTGAGGTCCGGCGCCGTGAACGTCAGGTCTTCAACGGTGCGGATCCGCCAAGCAGCTTCACGTGTCGTCGGTGGGTCCACGCGGAACACATACATGCAGACCGAACAACGAACGGGTGCCCCCTCCGGTCCGACCTGACGATCGTCCAAGGAGAACTCGGTCTGGCAGTTGGCACAGCGGACGATCAACGTGCAGAACGGCTCGCAGTCCGGGCGCGGACACTACCACAGGTTCGCGACTATTCCGCGACTATCCCGCGATTCGCGTGACAATGTCGCCAGCAAACGCGACCACGATCACGCCCCCCAACAGCATGCCAAACGCGCGCATCGCGGGGGGAATCCCCTTGACCGGGTCCAGACCCGCCTCAGCCTTACATTTCGGGCACGCGACATGCGCATCGCCCTCATCGAGGTCGAATTCGGTGTGGCACTGGCTGCAACGGACGTCCACGGGGGTCCAGGTAGCCGTAACGACGCCACAGTGTCAAGCGTGGCCCGAGCTTGCCAGACGGCGGGCGGCGCCTCATTTGGAAGATTTTGCGTTGCGGAAGTCCCGCGTTGACGCCCCCGTAACAGCGTCCGGCGCGTCCGGTGGCACACTGCGGGTAGTGAAGATCCTGCTGATCGAGGACGACGCTCGCCTTGCCGAGCGAACGGCCGAGTACCTCCGGAGCCACGATGCAGCCGTGGAGATCGTCGGTGACGGCACCAGCGGCCTGGCCCGGGCACTCGCCGGTGAGCACGACATCGTCTTGCTCGACCTCATGCTCCCCGGCATGGACGGGCTGCAGGTGTGCAAGAGCCTCAGGCAAAAAAAGTCGACGGTTCCGGTCATCATGCTCACCGCCCGCGGCGAGGAGATCGACCGAGTCGTCGGGCTCGAACTTGGCGCGGACGACTACCTGTCCAAGCCGTTTTCGCCGCGAGAGTTGCTGGCTCGAATCCGGGCGGTGCTCCGCCGCCACAATACGACCGAGACCCCCGCAGCCCTCCTCGAGGAAGGTCCGCTCGTCATCGATCGCGACCGCCGCGTGGCAACCGTGCGGGACAACGCGATGGAACTCACCGCCTATCAGTTCGATCTGCTGTGGGCGATGGCGGAAGGCGCGGGCAAGGTCCTGTCACGCGAGCAACTCCACAACCGCGTCCGGGAGCTCCGCGGGGAGGCACCGGCCGAGTTTGATCCCGCGGTCGACCGCTCGATCGACGTGCACATGTCCAAGGTGCGCGGCGCGATTGCTGCGGCCGATGACACCGCAAAAGGACTGATCCGCACCGTTCGCGGGGTTGGGTACGTGCTCGGCGGCGAGGACTCGTGACCCCGCCCCCGGTCTCGGACGGCCTCGCACGGGCCGCGCCACGGACCTCGGGCGGCGGCCTCTTCCGTCGGATCTTCCTAACGTTTGTGCTGACGGTCTTCGCATCGGCCGCCGTCGCCTCCGTTGGCGCCTATGTATTCGCGAGTCGCTTCAACGCCGACTGGGTTGCGGAGACCACCGCAAAGATCGAGGCGGCGGAGCCAGCGTTGGTGGCCGCCGTCCATAATACTCGCGCCCTGGAAACCGAGCTGGCAAAGCTGTCCGCAGAGCTCAACGCCGACGTCGCTGCCTACCTCCGCCCTGGCGGACGCATCGCGGGCACGGGCCCCAAACGCATGCCGCGACCGATTCGCAAACGCCGCCGAGAACTGCGCGCCGGCCAATCGATCGTGTTCCGACACCACGGGCCGGGCACACCGAACGTGGCTGTCATGCTCCCGGCCGATGATCACGGCCACGCCGCGCTGCTTGTGGTGCATCCTCGGCAACGGCGAAAGTGGGCGATCCCGGTGATGAGTTTCTCGTTGCTCGTGGCAGTGATGGGCGCGGGTTCTTGGGTGCTCGCACGCTCACTGGTCACACGGCTGTCGCGTCTGCAGACGAGCGCGGACCGCATCGCGCACGGGGATCTGGCGCATCGCGTCGCGGCCAACACGAGACCCATCGACGAGATCGACGACGTGGCCGCGTCGTTCAACCACATGGCAGAACGTGTCGAGCTGCTCGTCAACGGACAGAAGACCTTGCTTGCCAATGTCTCGCACGAGTTGCGCACCCCGATCGCGCGCATCGAGGTGCTGCTGGAGATCTTGCAAGAGCGCTCGGCCAGTCTCGCGGCCGGTAGGGGCGACAGCGGGGAACATACCGCCCGGATCGGCAAAGGCATGGCCGAAATGGTCGACGACGTCGATGAGATTGAGGCGTTGATCCGCGACCTTCTGACCTCGGGCCGACTCGACCTACAGAAGGGAGACGGCGGGATCCTCTCGTTGTCCAAGATCGATCCGAGCGAGGTGCTGAACCGAGCCGCCCGCAAGGTCGATGCTCGGGTCATCGAGCACGACGTCGGTGAGATCGAGATCGACACGATGCTGATCGAGCGCTTGCTTTCGAACCTGCTTGCAAACGCCCGACGCGCGTGCCCCGACGGCGAGATCACGCTTGAGTGCCGCAACACAGGCAACGCTATCGTCATCGCGGTCGAAGACGAGGGCGGCGGTGTGCGTCCCGCGGACCGCTCGGCAATCTTCGAGCCTTTCACGCGACTGGACGCCGCGCGGGATCGAGACCGCGGAGGAGTCGGCCTTGGCCTGTATCTGTGCCGCCAGATCGCCGCTGCGCACGGCGGCACCATCGACGTCAGCAACCGGGAAGACGGCGGCCCCGGGGCCCGCTTCGCACTGACGTTGCCGACGAGCTAGCCGGCTCGCCCGCCCGATGGGCCCCCTCGCAACGGACTGTGTCGGCACGCGTTGCGCGTGTATGCTCGCCGGCCATGGAGCCGTACCAGCGTGATTTTGTGGACTTGCTCGTGCGATTCGAAGTCCTCCGTTTTGGCGAGTTCACGCTCAAGTCGGGACGCACCTCCCCGTACTTCGTCAACGCCGGCCAGTTTCGAACCGGGGCCGCCATCGCGGCTCTCGGCCACGCCTTTGCGCAGCGCATGATCGCCGCCGAGCTCGCCAACACCACAGATATCGTGTTCGGACCCTCGTACAAGGGTGTGCCACTGGCGGTCGCCACCGCCGCTGCGCTCGCGGAACGCGGAACGGACATCGGCTATGCCTTCGACCGAAAGGAAGCCAAGGACCACGGCGAGGGCGGCGTGTTCGTGGGCAGCGCACCGACCGACGGTAGCCGTGTGGTCATCGTCGACGATGTGATCACCTCCGGCCGTTCGATTCGAGAGGCGGCCGCGCTGCTGCGGAGTGCGGGCAAAGTCGAGATCATGGGCGTCGTGGTCGCGGTCGACCGCCAGGAACGCGGTCGGGGCGATGCAACGACTTTGAGCGAGTTACAGGATGAGCTGGGCGTCCCGGTGCTTCCGGTGCTGTCGATCACAGACATCGTGACCGACCTCGCCGAACGTGGCGCCCTGCCCGCGGATCGTCGCGACGCGGTGATGGCCCACGTCGCCGAGTTCGGCGCCCGCTGATCCGACGTATCGGTGGTTCGCGCTCGCCCAGCGGGGGCAGGCGCGGTACGATCGAATCGTGATGTGTTTTGGTGGTCGATGGGGTGCTCGCCTCGTGCTTGTGGGTGCGATGACGGTCGCCAGCGGCTGCAAGGACGACCCTGGCGAGCTCGATCCTGACGTCGTGCATGACATCGCACGCACACCGGGCGATGCGGTCGGGCTGGATCTCACAGGCGACTACGACGCAGAGGTCACCCCAATCACCTGCGACTGCCCCTTCATCGGGCCACTCGCCGGCCTCTCGCTGTGCCAGGGCTCAAGCCCAGGGTCCACCGCCCCACGCGAGACAACCTTCTTCGCATTGACCGTCCTGCAGACCGACGGCCTTATCGTGTTGCGCTACGAGGACCTCACGCTCACCGGGGGCCTGAACGCAGACGGCAGTTTCTCCGCGGGCGGCATCATCGACATCAGTACGCTGCTGACTTCCGGCGACATCATCACGCGGATCGACGGGGAGTTCGACGACACGGCCGGCATTGACCAATTCGAGGCCAGCATTGCGCATCGACTTCGCGGTGACGTGCTTGCGCTCCCCGACATCGACAACGAGACCTCATCGTTCGATTGCGTCGAGACGTTTACCTTGCAGGCCACCCGTCGTCTTTAATGCGCGAGACCGGCTCGCTGGCCGCTAGCGCGTAAGTTCGACAATGCGCCCGGCCACAAGCACCCACTCGGTGCGAGGCACCTCGAAGCGGGTACGAAACGCAAGATGAGTCCCGTCGGCGGTGAACCGTGGACTGTGGTCGCGCAGTGCGTTGAGCGTGAGCACCTTGAGGCCACCGCCGTCGCCGGCCACCAGCGAGGCCACCGCGAGCTCATCGTCCCCAGGCTCGGTCGCATCCGTCCCGTCGCCAGCAACGCGGAAGGCAACGCGCTTGCCGTCCGGTGATACCGACAAACTGCGCGGGTTGCCCTGCCCGGTGACGATCGTGGCGGTAAACCGGTTGGTGTCTAGCAGTACGACCGTGGGCAGGCCCTCGCGTTTGTTGAAGACCGCCTCTGGTGAGGCCTCGGCAAGTTCGGCATCGACCGGCGGGGCATC
>JAESSZ010000773.1 GCA_016763875.1 Nannocystaceae bacterium | reverse complement strand
TCTAGACGGTTTACTAGCATCGCGCACCGATCTCGATCTCCTGCACAACGACGATGTCGGCATCCACCGCCGCGAGCGCGGCCTCAACCTCACCCAACGAGGACTGCAACCCGACCCCTACATTCCAGGTCGCCACCCGGAGCCGTGCGGGAATGGGCGCCTCCCGATCGCACGGCGCCAACGGCGGCAGCACCAGCAGACGGTCGTCCGACGGGGTGCTTGAGACCTCTCCCGTGCCAGAGCCAGGCCCGGAGCCATCACTTGACGATGAGCCTTCGGTCGCCAGTGCCCCTCCAGAGGATGCCGGGCCGCAACCCGCCGCGCCCACCGATCCTGGACCTGCGAGCACGACCACCAACAGCCAGCGTGCTTGCCTCACGCCCTAGTGTACGTCACGCCCGTGCCTCTGGCCCGGCTCGGAAGAATGAGCGACATTGGGCCGCTCGATGCGACCTCGACTGCAAACGTTGGCCCAACATCCCGGTGTCCGAGCGTGCGCGCCCTGGCTGGCGTTGCTGCTGCTCAACGCGTTGTTCGTGGCGCCCGCGGTGGTCACGAGCCTACGAACGCGCCCGTACCTGCTGCTGCAGCCTAGCGGTGACCTGGTGGTTTTGATGCTCGTGTACATGGCCGCGGGGCGCTGGCGTGCGACTCGTTGGGTCCAACGCCTGGCGGTGTTCACGGGCGTCGTTTTGTGGACGTTCATGTGGGACGAGTTGCTCGTCTCGACGATCTTTCGCGAAACCCCGCCGCTGTACGACCAAACGTATCTGCTGCGTCACCTCATGGTGCTTGCGCTCGACCTTTGGGATTGGAAGATCGCGCTCGCGCTCGCGAGCGTCGGCCTTGCACTCGGGCTGATCGTGATCCTCGGTCGCTGGCTTTTCCGTCGAGCGACGACCGAACTCGCTCGCCGACCCAAAGCCCAGACACTCCCCGTTGCCATCGGGCTGGCGGCGTTGGTGCTCGTGGGCACCATCATCGACCAAAACGACACACCACGGCGTCGTCGCAAAGGGCCCCCTGCCCCCGACGCTATCCACTGGACCACGCCCACGCTCGTCGAAAACCTACGCGCGTCCGTGCGAATGTACCGGGCGCTTCAGCGCGGTATCGAAGACTCCCCCTACGCGGGGTACGCCGAGCAGTACACACTGACGCGTAAGCCGGACGTACAGCTGTTTCTCGTTGAGAGCTACGGCCGCATCCTTATCTCGGATCCAGAAGAGGGGCCGGTGTGGGAAGCACATATCCGCGATGTGCAGGCGCGCCTGACCGCGGCGGGGTGGCATACCGTGAGCGGGTTCTCGCAGGCGCCCGTTTCAGGGGGCCGCTCGTGGCTCGCCGAAGCCACCGTGCTCACGGGGGTGTGGCTTCAGTACGAGGCCATGTTCCAACAGCTGGTCGCCAACATTTCCAAGACTCCGAACCTGGTCGCGTTCCTCGACGCGCAGGGGTACGAGACGATCTTACTTGCCCCCAAAGATCGGCCGCGGCCCGGGGTCGAGGACGTCAATCGCTACAACTACGACCAGCAAATCCTCGCCCTCGATCTGGAGTACACGGGCCCGGGCTACGGCTGGGGGATCATTCCCGACCAGTACAGCCTGGGCTTCGCCCACGACAACGTGTTCGAAGCCACCGACGCTCCACTGTTCACCAACTTCCACATGGTCAGCTCGCACGCACCATGGCGGGTCGTGCCCGAACTTGTCGAGGACTGGCGCACGCTGAGTTCCCTGGCGCTGCCAGACGACGTCGAGGAGCATCGGTTCATCTCGCCGAAGCGCGAGTTGTGGGAGCGCGCCCGCCACTACCGCCGCGAATGGACGCGCAACGCGTACATGGGCGACGCGGATGCGCTGAAAATGGGAGCATTCGCCGCCACGATCCACTACGATCTTGAGTTGCTCGCAACATATTTAGAGGCACTGCGGGGTGATAAACTCGTGATCATCATGGGGGACCACCAACCCCCATTGCTGTCGAGCGACGACAATAGCTACGATGTGCCGATCCACGTTCTCAGCCGCGATCCAGCGCTGCTTCAAGAGTTTCGGGAGGTGGGATTCGTCGACGGATTCGTGCTCGGCGCCGAGGATCGCACGACGCTGGGCCACGAGAGTATGTTCTCCCTGATGGTGCGCACGCTGGTACGATGCTGCACGACCTCGGGTCCACCCGCCCCCTCGTATCTGCCGGACGGTGTCCGCCCAGACTCGGGACGCACCGCCAAGCGGTAGCAGCGGCCAAGACCAAGACTTAACGGACTCAGGCCGTCTTACTTACTAGGAAGAGGCATGCACATACTCCTGCTCGAACTCGCCACACATCGGAGACGCACTCGTGTCCGTTGATGCGGCCCGTCGCTCGCCGGCCGCAGCGTCGCTGACCCCGGCTCAAGCGTGGTCCCTGGTTCGCGCGATGCGACAGCGCGTGGGGGACCGCGGTCCGTTCACCGAGGACGTCGGTGTTTTACTCGACTCAGGCGGCGAACTCGGAGAGTGTAAGCCCGACGATGGCAGCATCGCGTTGCGGATCGAGCAAGCCTCGGGATGGTCAACCGCACGCGCGACGCTCGAGCCCGAGGCAGCTCGGATCCTCGACCTGTACGTTCCGTTGTGTGTCGGCGCCAACGCCAGCAGTCTCGTGGTTGGACACCTCGCGCAGTCCCTGGACGGGCGCGTGGCGACAAACTCGGGCATCTCCCAGTTCATCAGCGGGGAGGCGGATTTGGTGCACACCCACCGACTGCGCGCGCTGTTCGACGCAGTCATCGTCGGTGCAGGCACCGCGGAACTCGACGACCCCCAACTGACAACCCGACGGGTCGAAGGCAGCAACCCCACGCGGGTTGTGCTCGACGGTCGCGGGCGGTTGCGACCCGACCGCCGCGTGTTCAACGACGGCAATGCCCCGACCCTGCTCGTTCGCGGTCGAGGGGCGCCCCCATTTGCCGCCGGACCACTCACCGAGGTTGTCGAAGTTGACGTCGACGACGGCTGGATGGCCCTCCCCGCCGTGATCGCAGCGCTAGCAGAGCGAGGCCTGCGACGTTTGTTCATCGAAGGCGGCGGTGTCACCGTCTCGCGCTTCATCCGCGCCAAGGCCATGGATCGCCTGCACATCACGGTCGCCCCCGTCCTGTTCGGATCGGGCCGCCCCGCGATCGTGCTCCCGGAGATCGAGTCGCTGCAAGACGCGATTCAGCTCAAGTGTCGCCACATTCCGATGGGGCCGGACATGCTCTTCGACTGCCCGCTGTCGCGATGATCCACCGCTTTGTCGTACCACCGCTGGACGGCCCTACGACCGGCGGCACGCGCTTTAACGCAGAACTGATAGCGGCGCTACGCAGGCGCGGCGAGGCCGTGCAGACCTCGACGAGCTATCGGGATACGCCTTCGCTGTCGTGGGTCGACAGTCTGTATCTCCCCGAGTTTCCGGCGTGGGCGGCCCGTGGATCCGTGGGACTACTGACGCACTACCTACCGTCGCTCCTCACCCACGGTGCGCGACCGCCTTCTGAATCGCTGCAGCCGTTCGAGCGCGAGTCTTTGGCGTGCGCCCGCGCGTTCATGACACCGAGCGTCTATCTTGCCGACGAACTCACCGCGCTCGGGGTCGACCCGAACAAGATCGGGGTTGTCGAGCCGGGCGTCTCGCCGTCGGCTCGGCCCGCAGTCCGGGGCATACACGGAGAGGTAGACCACGAGGCGCCGCTGCAGGCGGTACTGGTCGCCAACGTGACGCCGGGTAAGGGCATCCTCGAATTGCTGGATGCGCTCGTCTCGTTGCGTGGACGCTACGTGCTCCGAATCATCGGCAGTCTCGAGATGGACCAACCCTACGTACGGCGTTGCCACGCCGTCACCGCGGCGCGAGACGGCCAGGTGGTCTTCGAGGGCGCGCTGCCACACGCGCAATGCCTAACCAGGGTCCGCGAGAGCGACCTGCTGGTGTCGGCCTCGCGAATGGAGTCCTACGGCATGGCGCTGGCCGAGGCCCGCGCGTGCGGGGTGCCGATCGTGGCCTGCGAAGGTGGCAACGTCGCCAATCTGGTCATGAGATCGGCGGGCGGCTGCTTGACGCCAGACCCGCAAGCGCTCGCGATGGCGCTGGTGGCACTGGCCGAGGACCGCGAAACGCTCGACGCTCGCACAACCTTGGCCCGCGCGATGCTCCACGTACGCACATGGGACCAGGCCGCCGAGGACTTCCTCGTCGTGACACCACGCCTGTAGACGCCTGTACCAAGCCGCGGTGTAGCGGCGCCTGCCGCAGCTCAGGGGCTCAGAATCGGGGAGGCGTTGGGACGAAAAGGAACACCTGCGCCCTCACGCGTGTTGAAGACACTCAGCTCCGCTGCGGTGAATGCCCCCATTGCGCCGACGGGGAGGTGAAGTCTCGTCGACTCAAGGATCAGCGTGCGGGATGCCTGAGCGGCTGCTCGGCGCTTGACCTCCAACTGGCCATCAAGGGTTTCAGCGAGGACGGCATCGGCGTGCGGCGGACGCTGGTCCACGTCGCCCCACAACGCCAAGACCATGGCGCGTTGCTGCGTCGGCGTGAGTTTGTCGCTGGACCACAGGCGGTCCAGCGTTCGCTGCAACCGAGCGAGCGCCGCCACGATGTCCTGCAGCGCGGCGGACCTCGCCATCTGCAGGCGAAGCTCGTGCGTACGATCCATGAAGTCGTTCATCGCGCGCGAAGGAGACGGAAGGTACCCGTAACGACCAGTCGCGGTGACCAGCGGGTAGGGTTTTCGCCCAAGGATCTGCGACCCCTCGATCGGACCCGTGGCGGGCTGACCGTAGTGACGTGCGCCGACGGTGACGCTTCCGGCGGCGGCCTCGGCGAGCAGGGCCGCGATGGTGAGCGCAGCTCGGGAACCCCGACGTCGGTGTCGTCGCGTCAGTCTGCGCGCGGCTTTCGTCTGTCTGCAGATCGCGACGAGGCAAATGCCGTCGAGTTTCACCTGCACCTCCGATTCGACGTCGAACACGACGTGACCATCGCGAAGGATCGTGGCCTTGAAGCGCTCCGCATCGGTCCCGGAATAGGCGTAGCCGTCGCCGAGCCGGCGCAGACCCAGGTCCAACGCGTCTGCGTCGCGCCCAGCGAGCGCTCGATCGTGAGCGCGCGGCGTCGCGAGCGTAGGCCGCAAGACACGCGGCGGGGCAACGTGCTTGCGGACCGTCGGGTTGGCCGTAAGGGGCGGCGTCAAGGGCAACGGCAACGCGTGAGGCGTGTGAGGCGCTGTGGGAGCGAGCGCGACCGCGAGCAGACAGAACCGAAACACCAGAATCTCACTGTTCGCCTGTCGCCGCGCGTTGTCAACGTCCGTGGTGGCAAATCGCTAGATGAGGATACGAGCACCGCGAGCGATCGCGAGTGAACCCAGGACAAGACGACCAGCGTGCTACCGTCGGGGTACGTTGGTGGTGAGCTGGTCCATCGCTCTGCTCATCGCTGGCGTCGCTACGAACGTCAAGGCGCCCGAGCCACCGGCTGTCGTACCAACAGTACTGGTGCAGCCGCTGGCGATCGTGGGTGAGGTGGCACCGGCGTGGCAAACGGAGTTCCGGACGCGCCTGCACGACGGACTGAGACGAGGCGCCGCGCGGCTCGTGCTCCCGGCCAGTGATGCTTGCGAGTCCGGCGAGGGCGCCGACGACTCGTGCTGGACATCGCTCGCTACACAACGGGACGCCGCCTTCATCATCGCGGCGCGTGTCTCACGGTCGGACCGCGACTACTTCATACGCCTTGAGGTCGTCTCTGCTGCCTCGGGTCAGATCGTGGCGAGCACAGAGCAACCCTGCGAGCTGTGCGGATTGGCGGAAGTCGGACGCTTGCTCGAGGACATCGCAGGCACAATCGCCGCGCGCGTCGATGCCCTCGCGTCTGCGCGCACCGTGGTCCTGTTCACCAGCGCCCCCGCAGGCGCCCTGGTGAAACTCGACGGGGAGGTGCTCGGCACCATGCCGCTGAGCCACGAAGTGAACGCTGGCCCACACCAGGCTGAAGCGGCCTTAGCGGATCATGTCACCCAAACGCGGTCGTTTCGCGCCGAACCCGGCGTCGACCAAACCTTGCGGTTCGAACTCGCACCACGGCCCACGACCGACCGCACCGTCCTTCCTGCGATCGGCTGGGCGAGCCTTGGCGTCGGCGTGGCCGCTGTGGGTGCAGGAGGGTTTCTGCTCGCGATCCACAACAAGCCGGTCAGTTCCAACTGCTCGGGCGAAAACGTCAATGCCGCGGGAGTGTGCAAGTTCCAGCGCGACACCCGGGCGGGCGGGATCAGCCTGGTCGCGGGCGGAGCGGTCGCAGTGATCGCCGGGGTCGCGATAGCGATCGTTGCGCGGAAGCACCACCGTGGCAGAGTTGCCGCGCGCCGCTCGGGTCTTACCGTTCGTTTCTAGCGGTCACGCTTTGTCGGTCACCTTCTTGTCGGTCACCTTGCGCAACGAGCTCGCCCACGCATCGAGATTGGTGAGCACGCTGTCTCCAACCGCCTCCTGGGGGGCAATGGCGAGTACTTGCTCTCGCAGCAACGCCTTGGCGCGACGGAGTCGGCTGCGAACGGTCGGCGCGGGGATCTGCAGCACCTCGCCGAGCGCCGTCGAGTTCATGCCCTCCCAGTACGACAGCTCGAGTACGATCTGAGAGTCGATGGGAATCCTTCGCAGCGCATCCAGGAGGATCCGCTGTTCCTCGAACTGGACGAGCAAACCCGTTGGGGATGTCCGCAGGTCGTGCACCGCAGTCACCGAGGCGTCGATCTGCGCCCCGGGTCTTCCTTGCCGACGGTAGTGATTGAGCAACTCAATGCGCGCCAGACCGAGAAGAAACGCCCGAAAAGGAGACTCGCGACGATAACGAGCACGCGCCTCGGTGCACGCGAGAAACGTGCGCTGGATGAGATCCTCGGCCTCGGACGAAACCTTATTGCGGAAAAACTTGTAGACCGCGTCAAAGTGCCTGCGAATCAATTGGTTTCCCGCGGCACGATCGCCGTCGGCCCATCGATCGAACAGCTCGGCGTCAGACGACACTGTGCGGTAGCATAGTCACCCCAGTGGGCGGCATCGAGCACGGAGCGGGCGACCTCGGCGCCCAGTTGGCTGAAGCCAAACCGACGCACGGCTCGGTGGGGGCCCAGGCGATGCTCAGCCGCGTTTTGGAGGGAGTGCTGCAGGAGCCCGCCGAGCCACTGCGAGCGGGGCGCTACGTGATCTTGGATGCAGTGGGCCGCGGAGGTCTGGGTGAGGTCTACGCGGCCTACGACCCCGAGCTCGACCGCAAGGTCGCTATCAAGCTGGTGCGCGCCGACGTCCCCGAGTGGGGCGATCTCGACAAGCGGATGCTGCGCGAAGCCCAGGCGATGGCCAAGATTCGCCACGCCAACGTTGTCGCGATCTACGATGTCGGCCGATTCCGCGAGCAGGTGTTCATCGCCATGGAGTTGATCGAAGGCGCCACGCTCAGCGCCTGGTCCCGCGAAACCACGCGCGACTGGAGCGAGGTCCGCGACATCTTCGTACAGGCGGCTCGCGGCCTGGCCGCCGTTCATGCCGCCGGCCTCGTGCAGCGTGACTTCAAGCCCGCCAACGT
>JAESSZ010000772.1 GCA_016763875.1 Nannocystaceae bacterium | reverse complement strand
GCGTCGGATTGAGTTCGATGCGCAGTGTGTAGTCGCCGGGGGGCACGTCCGTGACGTCGATCACTGACACGGTAGGCCGCTTTCATAGTGGTCGGTGAAGCCGCGGCTGATCCCCTGATTGGCGCAGTCGAACTGAGAGAGTTCGAAGGGCCACGCCCAACTGATCGTGTCCAGCATGCAAAACGCCTGCTTGTGCCCCGAGGCCACGACGTTGTCGTCGTCGAGCAACGCGTAGTTCGCGAAGTTGTCGAGGTGGTAGTGCGCATGGCAGTCGCTGTAGTGGAACGCATCCGGGTTGTTGGCCGGGATCCCCAGCACCAAGTCTCGCGAACCGATGTTAGGCACCGCCGTAGTAAACCGCATGATCGTTCGCCATCCCGTGCCACCCACACAGCCTTCCAACAGCTCGCACGTGTCATCTTCGACAAAGATGTTGGTGAACGCCGCTTCGACCCAGGTCGGGTCGGTGAGAAGGTCCGGCGCGTCGCAGCCGATCATGCCGTTTCCGGGGTCGTCCACACTGGCCGGAGGCGCATCGAAGTCGAGCCCAGCGACGGCCGGGCCGCAGCGGTACACGCCATCATTCAGTACGTTCCGCGCGCAACACAGCAGAGCATTGGGGCACGCCGCGTTTCCCTGCGAGGGATCACAGATCCCTCCTTCCCCTCCCTCACACACAATCGCGTTTTGGTAGGCGTGGACCGAAACCGAATCGATGGCGGCCTCAAGGATCCCGAGGCCCTCGTCGGTGGCGGTGATCTGTAGACGCGAGCCGTCTCGCATTGGAGCATCGCACGCGGCGTACTCCACGGGGGTCCACACGTTGGCGAGCTGGTCACCCGTCGCTACCTCGAGCTGCTCCAGCGGATATGCCACGAACGCGTCTGGGCCACCGTCGTCGGGCACCAGCAACTCAATGAACAACCCGGGTCCCGACGCGACCTCCGACTTGTAGAAGAAACGCTGCAGTCGGACCGTCGCCATAGCAGCACCTTGGAGGTCGAACGGCGGTGATGTGAGCACCGTGCTCCCCCCAGACACATCCGCTTGATCGGCCTGCCCTGCGGGATTGAGGCCAGTGAAATAACATTGAGATCCACTGGCGCAGCGACCCAGCTGCGAGATCTGTGTGCCGTCATGAGCGAGGTCAGGGAGGCCCCGAACCCATGCCCCCGTGCTCGCGTCGCCGCGGACTTGCCAGCCGAGCTCGCGAGCGAAGTCGTCTTCGAACACGGTGGTCGAAATACCGTCATCGCCGGTGGTGAAGCGCCACTCTCCACTGGTGTTGGAGAAACGCGAGGGGTCGTCGACTTCGAACGCCCGAACGTGCCATCGATAGGTGCGCTCGTGGAGTAAGTTGAACGGACCGGCGCACGGACCCACGAATCCATCCTCGCCGGTCACCCCCTGCTTGAGCTCGACGTCGTCGACAGTAATACGGTAGCGGACCGCATCGCCGTCGGGGTCTTCCACCAGATCCCAGCATAGCTCCGTCTCGATTCCGACGTCCGTGGCCTCGTCGACCGGACTGACCAATGTCGGGGCAGGTGGGGGAGAGCCGTCGCCTGTCGTGCCGCTCCCTCCGATCGTTTCCGTACTGAGGCCCGCGTCCGTACTGCTGCTGGTGTCGAGACGAGCACCGGATTCGACGACACCAGCTGTACCGGTAGGCGCACCAGTGGTCGTAGGATTCGCAGCGTTCGGTTCGGTGCTCCGACAGGCAATGGTCCCCAGCAGAGCCACAACGATGCTCAACCGCCGTTCCGCGGCCAATTGACTCACCGCGCCGATCGTCCACGCGCCCATCGTCCAACAGGATAGGCCATTGAGATCAAGCGCCCAAGCGCCCTTTGACGCACCGTCGATTGCCGAAGAAACGGTGACAGTTGGCGCAAGGGTCGTAGTAGCGTGGTGCCACTCCGATGGACTGCGTTGTCATGACCCGAACGACTGCCACAAGTCTCACTCTCGGCTTGGTCCTGTGCCTTGCCGGGTGCAGTAAAGCCCCCGACGAAGGCATCACCGGCGGCAGCGCCAGCGCCACCGTCTCCAACCCTGGCACCGCGGGTTCTGGCGGGGCAGACGACGGCACCAGTGGCGGCACGAGCAACGGGGGGACCAACGGCACCGCAAGCGCGGACGGAATGAACACCACCGCCGCTGACTCCGAGGGTGGTGGGGTCAAGTACGACGTGTTTTCGGACATCGACGCGGGTCCAGGCAGTGGCGGACCGGGCTCATGCCGACCGTCGGAAATCTACGGCGCTGCTGGCGGCTTCCCGAACTTCTCGGACCCCGCGTACGACGAGTTCAAAGACCGAACGGTCGCCATCGTGACGCACAACCAGCAGGCCCCGCAGACGCACGTCCTGACGATCCTCGACATTTCCGGGGACCCGCCGCCGCCGAACACGAACTATCTCGCCCCGAAGTATTGGCGGCCTGAGTGGACCGAGGCCGACCTGGGCAAGATCTTCGGACTGACGCTCGACTCGGACGGCAACATCTACGTCGCCGCGACGACGGTGTACGGGGCCAACCCAAACCCTGACAAGATCCGACGGATCGACGGTGTCACGGGGCAGATCACCGACTTCGTCACGCTCCCCAACAACGGGCCTGCGTTCGGCAATCTTAACTACGACTGCGTCAGCGAGACGATCTATGTCTCAAACCACGAAGACGGTCGCATCTACCAGATCGACATGAACGGTGATGTCGTCAGCACGTACCATCACGGTACGGGCGATGTGACGCTGGGCTTGCCCAATACCCCCGGTGAGCCGGACGGGCAGTTTGCGCCGCTGGGCGACCGGGTCTGGGCGGCGCAATCGCACGCCGGGCGGCTCTACTACAGCGTATGGTGGGAGCACTCGCAAGCGATCAACCAGGACTTCGAAAACGAGATCTGGTCGGTCGAGTACGTCGACGGCGATGGCGTGCCCAACCCCGCAACGGCGGTCAAGGAGTTTGACGTGCCAGTGAACAGCGGCGTCACGTCCGTACCCGTGTCAGACCTGAGTTTTGCCCACGATGGCTGGATGCTCATCGCACAGCGGACGATGAATAGCGACATGAGCACGGGCGCGCACCAGTCGACAACGTACGACTACAACTTCGTCGACGGCGGGTGGGTCTGGCAGGGCACGAACTACGTCGTAGGCGAGCTGCTGCCCTACAGCGCAGCCGGTGGTGTGGATCACGACTTCGACCCTGGCGGCTACGTGTGGATGACCGGCGACGCACTCGACTTCAACTCACCCAGCGTTGTCTATGGTCTGCAGGGCACGCCGTACGGTGGCGGGGGTGTTGAGACGAGCACGATTATCGACTTAGACGGGGAAATCACCTCTCAGGACAAAACGGTCTACGGTGATGTTGAGCTGCCGATTCCGGGCGATGCGTCTCCGGTGCCCCCTCCGGGCTAGTGGCGCAGCACGACCGAGTGCGCGGCGCTGTGTGTCGTTGAATCACCGCTTCGGATCCTAAACCGTTCTCCGCCCGGTGGGCTCCGATCGAGAGCTGCCCGCAACGTTGGGCGGCTGACGACTGAGCGCGGCGTCCGCTGTCAGGGATCACTCGCCCGCTGGCTCGAAGAACGCGAACGTCTCAAAGACCATCGCCGTCATGGATTCTCCAGGGAAGTGCTTCATATTGAAGTCCGCTAGGTGAATCTCTAGGTGGGTGCCTGCGTGGTCCACCACGAAAACTGCCCGTTTTTCGCGAGGATTGAAGTCGCGCGCCATCTCGATTCCCTGAGGGTTTTTCTTCGCATTCGCGCGCCACCATGCCGCCCATTGGTCTGTCCTGTCGTGTTTGGCCGCCCCGCTGACGCGAATACTCGGAGGGTAGCGGGTCAGGGGAGCGCCCTCGTACGTTGGATAGAAGAGAATCGACCTCGGCTTGATCTCAATGGTGTGATGCGGCGGCGTGGGAACCTGGAACGTCACGTAGGGGGCATCGGCCGTCCACAGCGTCGTGAATTCGGACGAGTCTGTGCCCCCTGTCTCGTCATTGGCCGTCTTCACAGGCGTGCTCGGGACCTCAACTTCATCACGCGGCACGGTGCGACTACCCTGACCATCCTGTGGGCCGCACGCGCCCAGCAAGAACGGAAGTACAGGCCAGCCTCGAGCGAGCGTCTTCATTCTCGGTAAGGCCTCCAGAGTTCTGGGGGAAAGCAACTCTATCAAGGAACAGAACCATGCGCAGCGTGCTGCTGCACGCGGGCCGGGCGTTGTCGGTGGTCTCGCGCGACGGTTGCGACGCGGCGGTGCCGCCCTTGGCTGGCTCGCAGGTTCACTGACCCAAAATCGCAGGCACACTCACAGTCGCAGCGCGACAGCGAAGCGTCGGCGTCGCTGCGCTTCCGCCTCGCGCACACCTTGGGCGTCGGGGAACGCTGCGTCCACAGCCGCGTGCAGCCGAAGGTTGGACTGCCGCCGCCCGTCGCGGTCGAGCAGGAGTGCGAGCAGCAGCTGACGTGCGGCGGCAAGGTCTGTGTCCGGCGCACTCACGAGGCGTTCGAGGAGCACCGCGACCGCATCTGGGCGGGTCCGCAGGGCCAGATACCCTCGCGCGATGGCGTAACGTCGCGGGAACTCATCGCGGGTTCGGGCCGCTCGCGCCAACCACCCGCCGGCCTCCTCGGCGACATCGTCGGCCGAGTGGCCCCCGCTGGCACGCACGGCAGGCAACTTCCCAGGTCCGGTTTCCGGCAGCGACTCTCGGACCCGCGCGAGGCGTTGGTCCATTCGCGCGACGAGTTCCGGCCGGTCGCACTGCGCCAG
>JAESSZ010000771.1 GCA_016763875.1 Nannocystaceae bacterium | reverse complement strand
GGCGAAGGCACGGGCTCGACCGGGGATGTCGCCGCGGAGGAAAGTGGCACGACGTCTGTGGTGCCGACCGAGTGTGTCCCGGTGGGGTGGTGGGACGTCGCTTGGGGCCATCGACGCCAGCTGCTCATCGACAACGAGGACATCGGCGAGACACTCTCCAGCTTCCCCGTGTTGGTCCGCCTCAACGCAAACCGCGTGGACTACGTGCAGACGCAAGACGACGGCGCCGACCTTCGATTCGTAGCCGCCGATGGCTTCACACGGCTCGACCACGAGATCGAAGAGTGGAACGAGCAGGGCGACTCGTTCGTCTGGGTTCGCATCCCAGAAATCCCCGAGCAGGGGACCATGCCGCCGCCGATCATGATGTATTTCGGCAACGACGGCGCGGCGGATGCGAGTGCGCCCGCGGGGGTCTGGTCCAACGCGTACATCAGTGTCCACCACATGGGCACGATGACGGACTCGACGGGTACGGGGCACGATGGCTTGCCCGCGGGGGGCCCGGTTCCCGGACTGGGGGTGATCGGTCCCGCCACTGTGTTCGACGGACAGGACGACTCCGTGCTGCTGCCACTCGAGGGCGACTACGACTTCGGGAACAGCATGACCCTTGAGGTCTTCTTTCGAGTCGAGAGCTTCACATCGGATTGGCAGGCGATCGTCACCAAGGGCAGTGATGCGTGGCGTCTGCAGCGCAACGAGAGCGACGACGATCTGGCCTATCACACCAACGATGGGCTCGGCGCTTGGGGGCTGGACGGCGACGTTTCGGTCAACGATGGCGCCTGGCACGGGGCGGCGATCTCGCTAAACAGCGACGACAAACGGATCTTTGTCGATGGCCTCATGCGCGACGAGACGCTGTTCCTCTTCAACATCAGTGAGAACAACAGCCCCGTGATGATCGGCGGAAACGCGGACGAGCCTGCGCGCTTCTTTCACGGCGAGATCGACGAGGTCCGACTCTCGGAGACGGGTCGTTCACAGGCGTGGCTGGAGGCGAGCTATCGCGCGATGCTCGACCAGGGCATCGTACTTTACGGCGAGCCCGAAGCCTGCGCGGGGTAGTGCCGACGTCGATGTGGCCGCGCTACCCCTGACTCTTGCCGTGGTGAACGTCCGCCGTAAGACCGAAGTCCGCCAGAATCGCGTACAGCGATGGGACCAGCACCAGGATCAGAAATGTCGAGGCGAGGATGCCGAAGACAATGCTGATCGCCATCGGGATCAATACCTGTGCCTGAAGACTGCGCTCGGCCATCAATGGCAAGAGGCCCGCCACAGTCGTGAGGGACGTGAGTAGGATGGCGCGAAAGCGAAGGCGGCTTGCAGCACGCGCGGCTTCAACCGCGGTGCTTCCATCTCGGATCCCCTTCTTGATGAACTCCACGAGCAAGATCGAGTCGTTGACGACGATCCCCGCGAGCGAGACGAACCCGAGCAAGCTGGGCATCGACAGCGTCGTTCCCATGAGGATATGGCCGAAGATGACGCCGATCAGCGCCAGCGGGATAGCGACCATCACGATCAGTGGCTCGGCGTAGCTGCGGAACTGGAAGCTGAGCAGGGTGAACACACCGAACAGGCCGAGCGCCAGGCCGCTCATCATCGAGTTCATTGTTGTCGCCGACTCGGCTGACTCGCCCATCACAGAGACCGCGACATCGGGAAACTCTTCTTGCAGCGACGGCAGCAGCTCTGACTCGAATGCACCGATGAGCTCGGCGACGTTCGCCTTGGACGTGTCGACATCCCCGGTCACGGTGACGGTCCGGCGGCGCTGGATCCGGGAGATCTTTGACCACCCGCGGCTATAGTCGAACTTGGCGATCGCGCCCAGCGGCACACGTTCGTCACCCGCCTCGACTTGAAAGTACTCAAGGTCGGTCAAGTTGCTGGCGTCGGGTTTGGCCAACGACACATCCACGGCGTACTGCTCGCCTCCGTACTGGACCTCCCGGGCGGTCTGCCCCTGGAATGCGGCCCGAAGCTGCGCGGCGAGGGCGGCCGTATTGATGCTCGCTGTCGTTGCGCCCGGACGCAGTCGGATCCTCACCTCGGGTTTGCCCGGGCGTAGATCGTCGGTGAGTTCGCTGACGCCGGAATACTCGCCGAAGAACGTCTGGATCCGGCGCGACACAAGCTCGAGCCGCTCCAGCTCTTCGCCCTGGACGCGGATCTCGATCGGGCGCCCGCTTGGACCAATGCCGGGCTCGGAGAAGGTCACCGAGATGGCATCGGACAAGATGCCGGCTTCTTCGCTCCACTTGGCGAAGAACTCGTCGAGGGAGGCGTCGCGGAGCTCGGCGCTGAGCAGGTCGACCGAGATCGTCGCCACGTGCGGACCTGATTCGCCAGCGTCTGTGTTCGTGTTGTACAGCGTGCTGACGTGTCGGACGAGCTTCTCGCCCTCGGGTTGGCGGGGCTGGAAGTGCGTGGAAGTCCGCTCAATGGCCTCGGTCAGGCGTGTCACGACCCGCTCGGTGTGCTCGAGCGATGTTCCCGCGGGAAGCAGCACCTGAGCCTGAGCAATGTCGCCTTCCACGTCGGGGAAACCCTGGAACTTGAGTACACCACCGGTCAGCATTCCAATTGCGATCAGAAACACGGAGAGGACCGCCGCGACGGTTACGTAGCGCCACCGAATGGCAAGGTCGATGAGTGTTCCCAGACCGCGCTCCCGCACCTGGTCGAACCCTCGATCAAACGCGAGCCGAAAACGCGATGGGGACTCCGTCTCGTGACCGGTGAGCGAATGTCCGAGGTGATTGGGGAGGATCATGAACGCCTCCACCAGGCTCACGGCCAGTACGACGATCAATACGACCGGGAGCACGAGCAAGATTCGCCCGATGTTTCCCTCGAGAAACGCCATGGGAAGAAACACGCAGATCGTCGTGAGGAACGATGACAGCACGCCCGGAGCGACCTCCGAGACGCCATCGATGGCGGCCTGCAATCCCGACTTTCCGCGTGCGAGATGGGCCGACACGTTCTCGGCGAGCACGATGCCGTCGTCCATGAGCAGACCCAGCGCCAGCAGCAGTGCCAGCATCGTGATCATGTTCAGCGAGTAGCCGATCATGTTCATCACGAAGAACGCGCCGAGGAACGACACCGGAAGTCCGGCGGCGACCCAGATCGCCAATCGCCAGTTCAAGAACAGCCACAGCGTGATGAAGACCAGGAGCAGACCCTGGTAGCCGTTGACGATCAGCAGCTGCAGTCGGTCCTGGACGATCGAGGTCGAGTCCTGGGTTAGCGTGAATGACACCCCTGGGGGCTTGGTGTGCTCTTTGGCCTCGAGGTACGTCTTGATCGCCACCAGGATCCGCAGGCTGTCCTCGGAGGAGGTCTTGGAGATCTTCAGCAGTCCGGCACGTTGTCCATCGAAGAGCACTTTGTCTTCGGCAGTCTTGAATCCGACTTCAATGGTCGCGACCTCGCCGAGGCGTATCTCTGCCCCGGTCGCGTCGCCCAAGATGACGAGATCTTCGTATTCACTCGGGGTTCGGCGTTGGTCCGCGATCCGCAGCAGCACCTCGCCGTCTTGGTCGCCAATGGACCCGACGGGCGCGTCCACACTCTGTCTGTTGATCGCATCGGCGACCTCTTTGACGCTGAGTCCGTACTGCAAGATCGCGACGTTGTTGAGACGTACTTGGATCTCCTGGTCGGAGAACCCGGCGATGTCCACCAGGGTTACTTCCGGCAGCATCACGAGCTCGCGTTCGAGCATCCGGCAATAGGCCTGGAGGTCGATGGCCGACATCGGGCCGGTCACCGCGATCGAAACGACGGCCTGGGTGTCGCCCTTTCGGTTGATGATCGGGTCCTGTGCGTCGTCCGGGAAGTCGGAGATCGAACCGACCGCGGCTTCGACGTCTGCCTGGAAGGTGACCAACTCGTAGTCGGACTCCATCTCGACGGTCACGGTTGCGACGCCTTCTTGCGCCGCGCCCTTGATCTCGTCGACACCAATGACGCCGTCGAGTTCGTCTTCAATCAGTTGGACGACGGACTCTTCGATCTCGGACGACGAGGCACCCGGGTACAGCACGGTGATCGTGAGCGTGGTGCTCGAAAAGTCGGGGAATGTCTCGCGCCGCATTGATGGCAACGCTGTCGCGCCGATCACGATGATGATCAGCATCAACAGGTTGGCAGCGGTGCGGTGCCGGGCGAGGTAGCCGATCACTTGGGCTGCACCTGTTGGCCCGTCGCGGTGGCGAGCTGTTTCGCCGCGTCTTGGTCGGGTGCCGGGTCCAGCAGCATTCCCTCGATAGCCGGGATGAGATCAGTGACAATGACCTGGTCGCCAGGGGCCACACCAGACCGAAGACACACGTAGTCCGACTGCCGGAAGTCGACTTCGACCTCACGCCGCTCCAGCCGCCGCTCGGCGTTCGCGACGTACACGATGTTGCCGTGCAGGGCGGCACGTGGCAGGGCAAGACAACCGTCGCGCGGCCGGCCCTCGAGTTGGACCTCCATGTACATTCCCGGCACAACCGGCGGTCGTTCGGCCGATCGACTCGCCGTATAGGGATCTGCAATCGTTACCACGACACCCACGGTTCGGGTCTTTGGGTCGACCGTCGTGAACCGATCGAAGTTGGCGTCCCACTCCGCACTGAGGTCGGTTGATTCGAGTCGGACCTTCGCCGTCAGCCCGATGAGCTCGGGCAGTCGACTGAGGGCGTCGGTCGAGATTGGCGTCTGATTCGGACGAAACGGCACCAACGGACGCAACTCCCCGATTGCGTACTGCGCGGGGATCTCGGCCATGTCGAGACCATCGGCGACCGCGAGCACCTGGCCGCTGCCCACGACTTCCTCAAGCGCGGTTGCGACGCTGCGGATCCGGATGTCGTAGGGCGCGACGATTTCCGTGCGCGCGATGTCTCGACTCGCGCCCGCGAGCCCGGCCTTCTCCTGTTTGAGTTGGGCCTCGAGCACCTTGCGATTGGTCGGCAGCTCGCGCAGTGTATTGCGCAGGGACTGCACGGCTTTGCGTTGGCCGAGCACGGTCCGCTCTTCGGCGTCGACGTCCGACTGCGAGACGGCGCCCGAGGACTGCAGTTTTCTGAGGCGCGCGAGTGAGGACTCAGCCAACTCGAGTGAGCGCTCCTCGATTTTCAGCGTCTTGCGTGCGCTGGTCTCCTGGACCCTGATCTGTGAGATCTGGGCACGGACGCCCTCAAGGTTGGCCTCCTTTTGCGTCTCGGTCAGCTGGTAGTCGGCCGGGTCGATCCTGACGAGGACCGTGCCCTTCTTGATGAAGCCGCCTTCCTTGAGCTGGTCGCTGAACTCCACGACCCGGCCGGAGACTTCCGCGATCATCTGCCATTCCTCGCGTGCCTGCACGACGCCGTAACCCGTCGCTCGGGGAATGATCTGCAGCCGTTGCGCCGACAATGTACGTACTCGCCGCCCGGTTTCGGTCAGTGTTATTTTCTCTGGCTCGGCGCGCGAAGCCTTGAGGGCAAGGAATGCGACCACGCCCACCGCGAGCACGGGCACAAAAGCGAGGCGGCGCAGCCATGGCCTGCCGGAGTCTTCCATCGCCGACAAGCTAACACGACGCTGCAGGTGGACTGCGCCCCTCTCGGCACGACGTTGTTCGACCAGTGTGTTCAGCACATTCCGACCAATTCGAGGTGGGCGCGGCTTACTGTGCCATCGAGCGCGAGGGGGGGGCAGCAGGAAGGGGCGGTCGCTCGGGGGCGCTGCCCGTAGAGAAATCGGACCCCGCGCTCGCCGGAATGCTGGAGCACCAAGCCGGGATCATGCTTCGGCAGCTTCCCCCCTCGGGCTGATACTCCCCGATCGCACAGTGACCGGGTTCGCGAGGTCTTACTGGAGTTGTTGCCCAACGGCGCACCTCCGGTCGAACAGATCGCGAAGCGTTTGGGCCAGTCTGCGCGCAGCCTTCAGAGACACCTGCGAGAGGAGAACGCCAAACGGTGGACCGATTCAACGCCCGCGAAGTGGCGCGCCTCTGCGGGGAGCGACCAGCTATTGCCAGTCGAGCCACGGTCGTAGGTCGGCGTCGTACAACTCAATGTCAGCAAAGCTGGCGTCAAACGTGTGGCTGTTGCTGCTCGCCCATGGTCCGAAGAAGATCTTGTCGATCGTCATGTCGGCGTTCCAACCTGCGGCGCGCATCATGAGTTGTTCGTTTCGTTGTCAGAAGTGTCGCTTGTAGCCTAGCTGTGCTTGCCGTTGCCGGACTGAGACGGACAGCTTCCCGCGGCGCGCCTCTTGCATCCACGACAGACCGAGGATCGCGAAGGTGGCACTCGCTGCCACACCGGCCATTCCCAGCGCAAGCAGGCTGAGCCCCCCGCTGGTGAACTTCGGATTGGGTGGTGAGCCGATGCCTTCCGGGTACTCGCGCTTGCGAACTATGTTGGTGGCAAGCAGCGCGATTCCAGAGCCCATCGAGATTCCCGACAGCGCGAAGCCTACACGACCGCCGATGAGCCAGAGTTCTCCTTTGTGCATCTTTTCGCTGAGTCGGCGGTTGCGTTCGATCTCTGCTGGGTCGGGAGGAGGCGGCGGGTACCAAGGACCCAGCACAACGCCGTTGTTGACGAAGAAAATCGGTTCCTCGGCGGTGCTGGTTGTGTCGGCGGTGGCGGTTGTGTCGGCTGTGTCGGCGGTGGCGGTTGTGTCGGTTGTGGCGGCTGTGTCGGCGGTGTCGGCGGTGGCGGTTGTGTCGGCGGTGGC
>JAESSZ010000770.1 GCA_016763875.1 Nannocystaceae bacterium | reverse complement strand
GGTCGATCCCCGCTTTGTGTATCGGCAATACGATGTCCCCGCGGCGTCGCACCAGACGTTGGCCGCCCTGCTGGCGTGGGTTGCCGACCCCCAACCAGGCGAAGTCGTTTGGGACCCTTTTTGTGGCAGCGCCTCGGAGCTGGTGGAGTGCGGACTCCGGACGAAAGGGCTGACCTTGGTTGGGAGCGACCGCGTGGAAGATGCCGTCCTGGCTGCCCGCGCCAACCTGAGTGCGGCCGGGCTCGATGGTCCGGCCACCGCAGTGCACCAGTGCGACGCGCTGTCCTCCGCGATGCCCGGGGTCGACGCTGTTTCGCTCATCATCACCAATCCACCGATGGGCCACCGAGTTGGAAGCAAGGACGCAGTACCCGTGCTGCTGGCGGGCATCGTGCAGCGCGCCGCGAAGGTGCTCGCGCCCGGCGGGCGGCTGGTCTGGCTTTCTCCGGTTGCCGAGCAGACCGCTGACCTTGCCAGGACGCTTGGTCTCGACGTCACCGATCGTGGCATCGTGGACCTCGGTGGGCTGTCCGCCACGTTGCAGGTCCTGCGGAAGCCGGAACGTTCTGCTTGACCGGCTAACCGCAGACGGTCAGACGGTCAGACGGTCAGAGCGTAGGGTCGCAAACACCGTGGGTCGGGTGACCGACATCGGTGCAGGCCGCCGGGTTACCGCACGTTTGTGGCGTGTCGAAGTCGCACATCGCCGTGCACTGACCCATGAAGCAGGTGAAGAGAATGTCGCACTCCGAGGTTTGGGTGCACAGGGCGTGGAGGTTGCCGCACGGCGCACAGCTCTCGCACACGGCGGTCTGTGTGTCCTTGAGCCGACATATCGTAATGCCCGCGCAGTCGGCCCCCGAGCCAATGGACGTGCACGTTGGGGCGCACAGTGGTGGCACGGCGAGCTGGGCGTTGAGCGGGGCACCACCGCATGCGCCCGCGCCGGTCTCTGATCCCGTTTCCGATTCTGCGCCGCCGGTCGAGGCGGACGTTGCGCCTGCGTCATCGGAGGCGGTCGTATCGGCGGAGGCGGTCGTATCGACGGAGGCGCTGCCGCTGCTCTGGGTACCCGATGCGGTCATATCGCCCGCATCGGTGGTGCCGCTGCCTTCCGTGGTGTCCTCGCTGCTTTGTGTTGCGGCGCTGGGACTCGAGGCCGAGGCCGAGCCGCCTTCCGTCATCACGCCCGAGAATCCCCCGGAGTCCACAGAGCAGGCGGCCAGCAGGGTTGCCACTGCGATGAGCAAACCTCGAGACATCGCGCTCACCGTACCACGACGCGTTCAGCCGAGGTTGGTGAAGACTTCTTGGACGTCGTCGTCCTGCTCGACGCGCTCGACGAGCTTGATCACTGCTTCGGTTTCCGCCTCGCTGAGTTCGGTCGCCGTTTTGGGCAGCCACTCGAACCCCGACGACACGACCTCGAGTTCACGAGAGTCGAGTGCCGACTGGAGATTCCCAAACTCCTCGCGAGCGCACCGAAGTAGCAACAGCGGCTCATCCTTGTCGCTGTGCCCGTCGGCGATCTCTTCCAATCCATCGTCGATGAGCTCCAGCTCCAGCGCTTCCCGATCGATGTCCTTGGGATGCACACGGAAGACGCCGAACTTGTCGAACATGAACGACACGCTGCCGGCATTGCCAAGGTTGCCCTTACCCTTGTTGAAGGCGACGCGCAGGTTGGCAACGGTGCGCGTTGGGTTATCGGTGGTCGTCTCCACCAAGAGCGCGATGCCGTGTGGCCCGTAACCTTCGTACAAGACCTCCTCGTACTCGCTCGTATCCCCCGAGCCGCTGGCCTTGTCGATGGCGCCCTGGATCTTGTCCTTGAGCATGTTCGCGGCGCGTGCGTTCTGAATCGCCCGACGCAACGCAGGATTTCCGTCGACATCGGGCCCGCCGGCTTTGACCGCGATGCTGATCTGACGGCCGCACCGTGTGAACGCTTTGGCGTCTCGGAGCCCGCGCTTGAGGATCGACAGCTTTCGGTTTTCGAATGTCCGGCCCATCGCGTAACCACGATGCCCTTCGTGGTGCGCGGGGCACAAGTCCGAACGCGTCAGCGTGGTGGTGGCGCTTGCACGCGCCACCACAGCTCGCTCCCAGTGCGGGCGAGGTAGCCTACGTGTGCACCGTCGGGTTCGAATGCAAACGGTGCGCCCCAGATCTCGTCGTACAAAGGCCCTTCGACCCCGTCGATGACGGCGCGCCATTGGGGTCCCACGCGCGCGCGGAACACCAGCCGCGTGCCGTCGGGGCTGGTGGTGTAGTTGTGCTGTTTGGTTCCCGCGATGATCTGCTCGGGGCCGACGTCGTCGTACGGACCAAGGGCGCGGTTGGTCCCTTCTGCACTCGAGGTCACGACAAACCACTCGGTCTCGCGGCGCGCCACGTACGCTGTGCCGCCGCCCGCGAGGAAGCCCAGATCGCCGATCTCGTCGTAGGGCTCGGACACCGACTCCCCGAATACCGCGACGAAGCCGGTCTTGGTCTGGCCCACGTAGGCCACCGCGTTGCCGTCGTGTCGTAGGGTCAGCCAGTTGACCGATCGGTACCAGGCCCCCTCGCCGCGGGGCGTGACCACGCGCGTACCGCTCTCGCCCTGGATAACGACGGCCCAGTTGGCCTCGGTGGATCCCAACGCGACCTTTTTGATCTCACCTTGGACCGGTTTTTGCGGCGAGGTGCCGAGCACGAGTCGCCACGTCGAGCCCTGGCGAGCGGCGTAGGCGACCGCATTGCCGCGACTTCCCAGCGTCAGGTGTCGCACCTGCTCATAGTGCGCGCCCAACTTGCCGTTGATGCTGACTTGGCGGCCGCCGTCGTCGGCCTGGGCCACGTAGGCCACCAGGTCTTGGTCGCCCACCGCGATGCGCCAATCGATGAACTTGTGGGTTTCCCCAGTACGCTGGCCATCGACGATGGCGTACAGGGCGCCAAGGTTCTCGGCCGCCGTGTATGCGACCTTGCTGCCGTTCGGACTGAGTACCGGACGGCCCACCATGGCGTGGCAGTCAGACTCAAGCCCCACCACAACGCATTGCTGCTCTCCACCCAGGGCGCGGTAGGCCACGACACTGCCTTTGTCTTGGTGGCGAACGAGATCGATGCGGTCGATGCGTTGAAACGAGGGACCGGCGACATCGTCGACGTACACGGCTCGACTCCCGGAGCGGCCCGCCAGGTATTGCACCGTGCCGTCGTCCCGAACCGCCAGGAGCCGTAGACGCTGGTGCGGTCCAAACTGCACATCGCCGACCACGACGTACGCCTCT
>JAESSZ010000769.1 GCA_016763875.1 Nannocystaceae bacterium | reverse complement strand
TGCTTCGACCGGGGCAGGCGCTGACTCAACCGTGCTCGAGGCCGCCGACTTTGCCGCCGCAATCGCCGTCCAGCCGGGACTGGTGAGCACTTGGTCTGCGTCTTTGAGCTCGATCTGCAACTGCGTCTCCGGCGCCTTGCGCTTGGAGCGACCCTTGTACGTGTAGCGGGAGACCCGTCCGGTCACGACCACGAACTCCCCAAGCGACGTCGAGACACCGGATGCCTCGACAACCTCGTCGTCGAAGCTGATGACCGGGAAGTCCTCGAACAGTCGCCGAGAGAGCGCGATTCGGGTGGGCGCCCGCCCCTTGCGCTCTTTGACGGAACCGACGGTTGCGAGCACCTTGACCCATTCGCCGCGCATGTCCGCGAGACGTGTCATCGCGTCCCAGTTGGTCAGCACAATGTGGTCGGCTTTGCCGGCCGCTTGCTCCTCGAACTTGGCGGCAAACTCCGCGCGGGAGTTCCACCACGCGAGCCGGTCGTCGTAGTCGTCGTAGTGCTCGGTGCCTTGCTCCCAAATGCCCACGCCGCGCTCCCGCGCTTCGTCTTGGGCGCGCGAAAACTCGTCGTGGAACCGCCGGGAGTACCCGTACTTGGTGAAGTAGGGGCTCATGCCCGCGCGCACGCACTCAATGTTGTAGTTGATCCACTCGCCGTCTTTTTCGACGAAGACGTAGGCGAGGAAGCGGTTGTAGCGGCCGCGGATCTCCTTGGGATGATCGCGCTCCAACCGAACGACGTTGACCCCCTTGAAGAAGTCCTCGGCAAAATGCTTGGCGTCCATGCCCAAAGGCGTCGGGCCCTTGGGCGGTTTACCGGAACTGCCGCGCATCGACTCCAGGTACTCCGGGAACGGCATGCCCTCGTACGCCCGCAGTGCCTTGTCGTGCTTGAAGGTCTCTTCGGTGTCGATGGCGAGCAGTCGCAACGAGGCGTCCAAACCATCGACTTTGACCGTGTCGCCGTCGACCACCCCATTGGCCGACAACGCGAACATGCCGATCACGTGGCCCGCGTTCGAGGTCGGATCGTCCAGCGCTGCCGACAATGCCGCGCGGTCGTAGCGGGCGGCGCCGCGGCGGTTTAGGCCTTCGCTACATCCCAGCGCTACTACGGCGAGGGCTACGACGGCGAGGGCTACTACGGTCCGACGCACGGTTTGTTCGCCTCTCCAGGTGAGCCGGGCTGTCCGAGATCGGTCGCAGGACCCGGCGGTGCGTCGGCATCGTCGACGCAAAAAGCGGTGAAGTCATCGTTGGCCGTGCTGCTGGGTTTGATGTTGCCGTCCAGCGCCCAGCTGCCGCTGTCGGGCAGATCGGGGTAGAGCAACTCGTCGATGACTTCGCCGCACATGGAGACCTCGACAAAGGCGGATGAAAACAGGCCCTTGGTATCGCTGGTCAGTCTGAAGCCGTAGTCGACGTGGTCGGGGAGGTTGTTGCTGTCTTGCAGCCCAATGACGACGTAACCGCCTGGGGCAACCGTCAGCCCCTCGTCGCGAACGAGAATGAACTGAGGCTCTCGGCCATCGATCGGCACCATTCGGATGCTGAGCTCGGTCAGCTCGGTCTCGGCATCGCGGGTGTTGAGCAACTCGATCCATTCGCCGTAGGTGTCCGCGCCGGACTGCGGTCCCCGGATCTCGGTAATCACCAAGTCGCCTTCTCGAAGGTCGGAACACGTTGCGTCCAACGGCTCGCGTGCGCACCCCGAGCACAGTGCGAGCAACAGGCTGAAGCCCGTCAAGGCGCGCCGTTTGTTGGCAGTGCTGTCGTTGCGTGCGCTGGCCATACCCGTGCTCAAATGCTCACCCCCTTGGGATGGGCGTCGTCGCAGTCTACCAGGGCGGCCGCGGCTGCGGCGGGGGGTCCCGTCGCCTAGGTCCTTTGTCGCGGAGGCAGCCGCGGGGGAGCCGCCGGGGGGCCGCACTCTCTCCACCTAGCAAGGCCCAGGGCGTGCCATGTCGCGGCGCAACCGCGTAAGCCCAGTCGCACCGATCCGAGGCGTGAATGCGCGAAAGCGTCGCCGAGAGTCCCGTTGACCCCCGGCCGTGCTACACCACGCTATGGACAAGCTGCCGCTTTCGGTATTCGAGAGTCTGCCCAAGACCGATCTCCACGTGCACCTCGATGGCTCGCTGCGGCTTGAAACCGTGCTGGACCTCGCAAAGGAGCAGGGAGTCACGCTGCCGTCGACCGATGTGGACGGTTTGCGCGAAGCGATGAGTGTCGGGAAGAACACGGGGTCGCTGGTCGAGTATCTCAAGGCCTTCGACGTGACCCTGTCGGTCCTGCAGCACAAAGAAGCCCTGTATCGCGCGGCCTACGAGCTGGCCGAGGATGCCGCGGCCGAGAACGTTCGCTACATGGAAGTCCGCTACGCGCCGATGCTCCATACGCGATTGGGGCTGCGACTGACGCAAGTCGTCGAGACCGTTCTCAAGGGCCTGTACGCCGCCGAGGTCGACCACGGAATCACCAGTCGTTTGATCCTCTGTGGGATCCGCAACATCGCGCCGTCGTCCTCACTCGAGATGGCTGAGTTGGTCGTGGCGTACAAAAATCGCGGCGTGGTGGGGTTCGACCTTGCAGGCGCCGAAGATGACCATCCCGCCAAAGACCATCAAGAGTCGTTTGCGTTGGTGCGCAAGAACAACATCAACGTCACGATCCACGCAGGAGAGGCCTACGGACCAGCCTCGATAGCGCAGGCGGTGCACACGTGCGGTGCGCATCGTATCGGGCACGGTTGCCGCCTTCGCGAGGATGGCGATCTGCTGCACTACGTGGTCGACCACCGGATCCCGCTGGAGTGCTGCCCGTCGTCCAACGTCCAGACGGGGGCCGTGCGCTCGTTGTCGAGTCACCCGATGCGCCTGTATTACAACTTGGGGTCGCGCGCGACCGCGAACACCGACAATCGGCTCATCACCGATACCACCGTGTCCAAAGAGCTGTGGCTCATGCACACGGAGATGGACTTCTCGCTGGCGGACATCAAGCAGGTGATCCTCAACGGGTTCAAGAGCGCGTTCTTGCCGTTTCACGAAAAGCGCCGCTACCTTGAGGCCATCAGCGCGGAGTTGGCCCGCTACACCGCAGAGAAACTCAACGTCGATTCTGCGCCCGGGCACACGCCCGCGGTCAACGACTGACGTCCGCATTCCCGCGGCACTGCGATTGCGACGGCCACTCGGTGCGTGGTAGACGCAATCGGTGGATCCATCACGGCTTGTTTCGGTCGTTGGCATGTTCGCCATGCTCGCGATCGCCTACGCCCTGAGCCGCGATCGCAAGGCGATAAGCAAGCGAGTCGTCGTGTGGGGCGTTGCCCTGCAATGGGGCATCGGCTTGCTGCTGCTGCGTTTACCGCAAGGTCGGCAACTGCTGGCGTGGGCTTCGAGTGTCGTCCAGGCGGTGCTCGACCAGTCGTACGAGGGCAGCAAGTTCGTGTTTGGGGCCATGGGCGACAAGGCCGGGGCCGACTCCGGGTTGGGGGTGATCTTCGCGTTTCAGGTGCTGCCCACGATCATCTTCATCGCGTCGCTGTTTTCGATCCTTTACTACCTGGGGATCATGCAGCTCATCGTCAGGGGGCTCGCCAAACTGATGATGCGGACCATGGGCACCTCGGGCGCCGAGTCGCTGGCGGTGGGCGCGAGTGTTTTCATGGGGCAGACCGAAGCCCCGCTGACGATCAAGCCGTTCTTGCCCGACCTGACGGAGTCGGAACTGTTCGTGGTCATGGTCGCGGGGATGGCCTCGGTGTCGGGCGCGATTCTCGGTGCTTACGTCGCGATCGGTCAGGTTCCGATCAGCCATCTGCTTACGGCGGTGGCGATGACGGCCCCGATCTCGATCGTGATGGCGAAGCTGATGATCCCGGAGACCAGCACGCCCAAGACTTCTGGCGCGCTCGACACCGAGGTCCGCGTGGACGATGCCAACGTGCTGCACGCGGCGGCCAACGGTGCCAGTGACGGTCTGGGCCTGGCGCTCAACGTCGGTGCGATGTTGATCGCCTTCGTCGCCTTGGTGGCGCTGGTCAACGTGATCCTCGGGGTCATCCCGACGGGGGGCGACCCGCTGACCTTGCAGCAGATCATGGGGGCGCTGTTCTTCCCGGTCGCGCTGCTCATGGGCGTGCCCTACGAAGACGCGTGGAACGTGGGCAGCGTGCTTGGCACCCGGGTGGTGCTCAACGAGATCTACGGATTTGAGATGATTCGGACGATGGGCGACCAGATCTCCGCTCGCTCCGCGGCCATCGTCACGGTGGCCATCACGGGATTTTCGAGCGTCTCCAGCATTGGCATCCTTATCGGCGGTCTCGGCGGTCTGGTCCCCGAGCGCAAGAAGGACATCGCACGTCTCGGGGTGCGCGCGCTCATTGCCGCGACCCTGGCCAACTTCACCTCGGCCTGTGTCGCCGGAGCTCTTCTGTAGGCCGGAGCCAAAGATGGCGCAGCTATGGGTGATACGGCACGGGCAGGCGTCGCTGTTCTCGACGGACTACGACGTCCTGTCGCCCAAGGGCGAGGCGCAGGCCAGTAACCTCGGGAAGCACATTGCTGCCTCGGGTATCGCTATCGATTGTGCATTCACCGGCCCGGCGAAGCGCCAACGCGATACCGCGAGCCTGTGCCGAGCGGCGGCGGGCGAGGCTTGGGAGCCCGCCGTGCAGATCGAAGGACTCAACGAGCACGACGCCTTCGGGATGCTTGCCAAGGTCGTGCCCAAGCTTTCCAGTGACCCGGAGATCGAGACGCTTCAGGGGGCGATTGCTGCGGCGAGCAGCCCGCAGCAGCGCTCCGGTAGCTTTCAGCGGCTGTTTGAGGCCGTGATGAAGCGATGGCTGCGCGATGAGATCGACCCGGCGGACGCACAACCGTGGGGAGAGTTTCGCGCACGTGTGCTGACGGGGCTGGAAACGCTGCGCGCCGCCCCGGCTTCCGCGAAGCGAATCGCAGCGTTCACCTCGGTGGGCCCGCTGGCCGTGCTGCTACAGCAAGCGCTGGGAACGCCGGACCTCGCCAGCTTTCAGGTGGCCTGGCGGATCCGCAACGCCTCGATCACGCGTTTTGAGTTCTCGCGGCGCAGCGCGTCCGGTCCTCTGACGCTCGACGGCTTCAACACGCTGCCGCATCTGCCCGATCCTGCCAGCTGGACGTTTCGCTGAGCCGCCGGGTGAACCGCCAGCTGAACCGCCAGCTGAACCGCCAGCTGAACCGCCAGCTGAACCAACAGTCGAGCCGCCAAGGGTTGAATTGTCGCGGCGGGCAACCGTAGCCTCTGTGTGGGCCCTGTTCGGCCTCCAGCCCTGCGACCGCTATGGACTTCTCGACGCACAACGCCTGCGCCCGATTCTCAGCAAACTCCGGAGTTTCGTCGACGAGCACGTGGTGCCGCTCGAAGCTCGCAGTCACGAGGGCTTCTTTGCGCTGGCTGACGCGCTCAGTGAGATCCGCGGCAAGGCACGGGCCGCCGGTTTGTGGTTGCCGCAGATCCCCGAGGCGCACGGGGGCATGGGGTTGTCCGTGCTCGAACATGGCTTGGTCAGCGAGGTGCTCGGTCGCACGCCGCTAGGGCACTACGCGCTCAACTGCCAGGCGCCCGACGCCGGCAACATGGAGATCCTCATCGAGTTCGGCTCGCAGCAGCAAAAGCAACGCTGGCTCGCGCCGTTGCTCGAGGGCGAGATTCGCTCCTGTTTTGGCATGACCGAGCCGGAGCACGCGGGCTCCAACCCGACCGAGATGTCCACCCGGGCGGAGCTCGTGGATGGGCAGTGGGTGCTCAACGGCCACAAATGGTTCACGAGTTCGGCCGATGGTGCGGGATTTTGCATCGTGATGGCGGTGACCGATCCCGAAGCGCCGCCGCACGAACGCGCCTCGATGATCATCGTGCCAACGGACGCGCCCGGTTTTACGAACGTCCGAAATATCTCGGTGATGGGCGATGAAGGGGAGGGGTGGATGAGTCACTCCGAGATCCGCCTCGAGAACGTCAGAGTCCCCGAGGGGAACCTACTGGGCGAGCGCGCGAAGGGTTTTTCCATTGCCCAGGCGCGGCTTGGACCGGGTCGGATCCATCACTGCATGCGTTGGATGGGGATCTGCGACCGGGTGTTCGAGATGATGGTGAGCCGCGCGGCGACACGGAACCTTGGACGGGGCGAGATGCTTGGTGACAAGCAGACCGTCCAGAACTGGATAGCGGAGGCCAAGGCAGAGATTGAATCGACGCGGCTGCTGGTGCTTCATGCCGCGTGGAGCATCGATCGTGTCGGCGCCAAGGCAGCGCGGCAGGAGATCTCGCTCATCAAGTTCCACGCCGCGGACACCATGATGAAACTCGTCGACCGTGCGATCCAGGTGCACGGTGCGTTGGGGATCACCGACGATACGATCTTGTCATGGGTCTACCGCCACGAACGCGGCGCGAGGATCTACGACGGTCCGGACGAGGTTCACAAGTCGGTGGTTGCGCGCCGAATCCTGCGTGCGCATGGCATGCCGAGCCGCCGTTCGTCGGGGGGCTCGGCGGCGGCCATCCCGTCTGGCGTCTCGACGCCGGGCAGCACCACGTCCGGTACTACGCCGACCGCAGACAGCCTGCTGGACGGCGCAAAACCGGTACGCGACGGCGAGCAACTCGACCTGGCCAAGCTGCAACCCTGGCTCGACGCTGCGCTCCCCGATATTGCGGGCGCCATCACGGTTCAGCAGTTCCCCAGCGGGTTCAGCAATCTGACGTATCTCATCGCCAAGGGGGACACCGAGTTGGTCTTGCGGCGACCGCCGTTCGCGGTGCAGGTCAAGTCGGGGCACGACATGGCGCGCGAGCACAAGGTCTTGTCTGGGCTCGCGGGGGTCTACCCGCCCGCGCCCAAACCCTTGGCATACTGCGACGACGTCAGTGTTCTCGGCGCTCCGTTCTACGTGATGGAGCGGCGCCAAGGCATCATCCTGCGTCGCCGCATGCCGCCGGAACTGAAGGTCTCGCCCGCGACGATGCGCGCGATGTGTCTGTCGTTGGTCGACAACTTGGCCGACCTGCACGCGGTGGACATCAAGGCGGCGGGGTTGGAAGATCTGGGGAAACCGGAAGGTTACGCGCGGCGACAGGTCGAGGGCTGGATCGGGCGATACCAAAAGTCCAAGACCAGCGACGTGCCGAACATGGATCGAATCGCCGCGTGGCTCACCGAGCGCATTCCCGAGGGGGGCGACACAACGCTGGTGCACAACGACTACAAGTTCGACAACGTGATGCTCGATCCCGCGGACCCGACTCGGATCACCGCGGTCCTCGATTGGGAGATGTGCACGCGGGGCGACCCGCTCATGGACCTTGGCACGACGCTGGGCTACTGGGTTGAGGCGACCGATGACCCGCGCTGGAAGTTCGTCGCATTTGCGCCCACGTTTGGTGCTGGCGCGCTGACACGGCAGGAGATGGCCGAGCGCTACGCAGACAAGACCGGGCGCGATATCGGCAACATGTTGTTTTACTACTGCTTCGCGCTGCAGAAGATTGCGACGATCGTTCAGCAGATCTACTACCGCTACGAAAAGGGCCACACCAGCGATCCTCGTTTTTCACAGTTGGATCAACTGGTCGCAGTTTTGGCGGAGACGGCAGTCGCTGCGGCCGAACGCGGTCGTTTTTAGGCGCCGCCACCGCTGCACGATTGGGCATACAGTGGCCGGGTGCACGGGACTGTCGCTGGACCGCTACTCGCCGCTGTCGCCCTAACACTCGCTTGCTGTGGCGATGACGACTCGACGGCCCCGGCCGACAGTGGCGGCTCTGCGTCTGCGGGAAGTGATACGCGCGGGGAGGGCACAGCCAAC
>JAESSZ010000768.1 GCA_016763875.1 Nannocystaceae bacterium | reverse complement strand
GCTGCGTGGGAAACTCGTAGTCGCGCTCGCCACGATTGTCGACGTACTTGGCCTCCCCCGAGGGGGCGAGCGCCCAGCGGGCGACGCGGACATCGCTAACCTCCCCGCCGATCTGCCAGACCGCGAGCAACTTGGTCTCGCTTCGAGACAGTTGAATAAGCTTGGCGACCTTGTAGAACTGGTACAGCTCGCGAAACTGGCTCGCGAACGCAGCATCGGACAGCAGTCCGTTGCCGTCCTCCGCAGACACCGCGGACAACGCGAGTTCACCGTTGTCTCCGGAAGCAAACTCATGCAGCGAGAACACGTCGGCAACAGCGGTCTCGGTCTTGAGCCCCATGAAGACATTGAAGCCGAACAGCAACTTGCCGCCGACCTGCACGATGTCGACGGGCGTGCAGTTGTTCTCGGTGCGAACGCGCTGGCTGGCGATGACTTCGAGTTCGGTGCCCCCGAAGGCTTGCTGCCGACGCCCATTGAGCGCGTCGGTTCTCTCGCCGAGTTCTTTGGCCTGCGCCAGCAGACGCGCGCGGATGACCTCGTAGGAGCCCCCTTCGAGCTCGGACGTTGAAGTCCCTTGGTCTGCGTCCGCGTTGTTTTTTTGGTCGTCGTCTGCCATCGCGGGTCAGCCCTCACTACACGCGCGTCGTTGAGCCACTGGGGTCTACTCCAGGCCCATGTTCTTAGCCTGCGCGATGAGGTCGGCGATTTTGCCCTTATCGTCGCCTTTGAGATTGGCCATCAGGTTGGTCAACGCCGCGGTGATCGACAGATTCTTCACCCCTTCGGTCGAGATAGCCGGTCGCGACAGGACCTCTTTGATGTCCTCAGTCAGGCTCTGGTCGCCATTGAGGTAGCCGCCAAACAACTGTTTGGCCGTCTCACTGTTGTGCACCACACCATCGAGGGACTGCCCCAGAGACACCGCGCGGATGAACTGGTCGAAGAACTTCCCGTCGCCGCCCACGATGTTGATCTTCGCTGAGCCCATGGCCTCGGCCATGACCTTGGCCTGCGCCTGGGCGACGTCGCGACGCATCCCGAAGCGCTCGAGCTCGACCTGCACCATCTTGTCCAAACGCAGGCGATACTCCTCGTGCTTGCGCGATTTCTCGTCGAGCTGCTTCATGGCCTGAGCCTTCTGCTCGAGCCCCTGCGCCTCTGCCAGCAGTTGCTCGCGGGTCTGCACCGCGAGGGCCATGCCCATCTTCTCGGTCGCGCCAGCGTCGGCTTCCTTGCCGATCGCCTGTGCAAGCAGCATTTCGCGAGCGGCCAACGCCTCGGCCTCGCCGGTCTTCGCGAGTGCGGCAGCGTGGGCCTCTTGGATCTTGGCCTGCGCCAGCCCCTGCGCCTCGGCGCCCTCGGCCTCTGCTTTCATCTGCCCCAACGTCACCCGAGCATTGGCATCGCCCTGTTTCTCAATAGCGACCGCTTCGGCTTCCTTGACCTTGACCTCCGCGAGGCCATCGGCGGCTGCGGTGGCCTGAGCGCCTTCCGCCAAACGTATCTGCGAACGCGCCAGCTTGTCGGACGCCTCGAGGTCCGCCTCGGCCATCGTGAGTTTTTCTTTCGCGAGGAACTTTGAAGCCTGGTCGCGCGCCTCGGCCACCTTGATGTCCTTGACGAGCTTCTCTTGCGCTTCGCCCTCCGCCTTGATGATGAGCGCATCTTTCTCGCGCGTGGCCGCCGCGATCAAGCGCAGCGCCTTGATGCGCTCCTCTTCCTCTGCGACGGTCTTGTCGACCGCGATTCGGCCGCGAATCACCTCGGCGATCTCTTTCTTCTCGATCTCCAACGCCTTCTCCTTGCTGATCCGCTTCAGCTCGGTCTCGCGTTCACGCGAGATGGCTTCGAGGGCTTGGTCCCTGAGGACGCGCTCTTGCTCCACTGCAACGATGCGCTCGCGGTTCTTCTCCGCGACCTGAACCTGACGTTGTTTGTTCTGTTCGCTGATAGCGACTTCTTCTTCGAGATTGATCCGGGCCAACTCGGCCTTTTTCTTCTCTTCGGCCTGAACCTTCATGGTCTCGGCCTGCTCGCGCGCTTGAACCGAAGCGACCTCGCGCCCCTGCTTGGCGATGGCGTCTTCCTCTTGCCGCTCGAGCTCCAAGATCGCTTCTCTCGCCTCGACGTCCTGCTTCTTGGTTTGCTTCTCGGCCTCCCTGCGGATCTCGTTGGTGAGCACCGCCTGATGGGAGGTAATCTCGGTGATCTTGCGGATGCCGCGAGCGTCGAGCACGTTGTCGGCGTCCAGCGACTCGACCGGGGTCTGCTCGAGATGGTCGATGGCGGCATCGTCCAGCACGTAGCCGTTGAGGTCCGAACCGATGACCTCCATGATGCGCTCCTTGAAGATGTGCCGTTTGGTGTACAGCTCCTCGAAGTCCAGCTGTTTGCCCACGGTCTTGAGCGCCTCGGAGAACTTGGCGGCGAACAAATTTTCGAGCGTTTCCTGGCTCGATGCACGGGCCGCACCAATGTTCTGCGCGACCTTCTTCACCTCGTCGGCGATGTTGTTGACGCGTACGAAGAAGGTGACCTTGATGTCGGCGCGAATATTGTCCTGACAGATCAGGCCTTCTTTGCCGAGGCGAGCGACCTCGATCATCTTGACCGAGATATCCATCACCTCCGCGAGGTGGATCACGGGGATGACCATGCCGCCAGTGAAGTAGACAAAGACCTCGTTCTTCTTGCTGACGATGAGCGCTTTGCCTTGCTCGACCTTGCGGTAGAGCTTGGAATACAGCGCGGCACCGCCAATAAAGATGAAGACGATGAAGGCTACGATCACGCCAATCGTGATCAACGTCGAGATTTCAGGCATCGGACATCCTCGTGGGGCATGGGGTGGAGTATCGCCGACGCATGGGCGTCGGTCGGTAGCAGAGGGGTAGCAGGCGGGGCCTTGCGCGACTACGTCGTCTTCGAAGGCGCCAACAAGTTATCGAATGGGGTCACTTCGTAGACTTCGCGGGTGTCGTCCCACGACATAACGAGTGCTTGGGAGCCACGGCAGAGTTGGTTGTCCTCGGCATCGCAACGGATCTGGATGATGAAGCCGCCCGCACCGTCGTCGTAGCTCGCGGAGCCAAAGCGTTGGTCAACACGACTGGTGTCGACACGCACGATCTTGCCGATGAGGTCTTGGCGAGTCGCGGCGACTTCTTCTTTGACCAGTCGGCCGAGCGGGCGGGCGCTCAAGGCAGCGAGCGGGAAACTTGCGACAACGCCCACGACGAACAGCAAGCCGCGGAGGACTCCGCCGTCCATTGACGCGCCCTGCAAGACGTACAGGGTCGTGACGTGCGTGATGATCCAACCGTAGAACACGACCAGGCTCAGCACGATCGTGACCGGCACGCCTTTGACACGGAAGGCAGCGAGCAATGAACCCGCGAGCCCGTGCGAGCTGCCATGGGCGGCTCCTTCTGCCACGCCGTGCGCGGCTCCCTCGGCGGCTCCCTCGGCGGCTCCGTGCGCAGCACCTTCCAACGCGCCTTCGGCGGCTCCCTCGGCAGCACCGTCCGCCGCACCATCGACGTCGAACTCGAGAACGTCGACACCCATCGCGCCGAGGATGACCATCGTCCAGTACGCCACGGTCACCAACAACAGCACCGTGAACACGACCGTGGGGAAGCTGAGCGCGGCGTTGAAGAATTCGGTCATCGTTGGGTCGGCGCGGGGGATGGATCCATATCAAGCCACCGCGGGATTGGCTTGAGCAGTACGAAATGAAGGCGGGCCACTGTGCAAGCGAGCGGTGGTCGCCGCGGTTGAGCCCGCGGCATCACCCCACGATCGACCTAGGGGATCCAGACAATCGTGACCCGTGTTGGGTAAAGCCCGCACCCCGTCGTAGGAGGCCGTGCTTGAAGTCGGACAGCGTTCGCGCGCCCTCAGTCGGGAGATCCCGAACACCGTCCGCCGCCCCCGCGGGGCCTGGAAGCCCAAGGTAGGACATACAGACCGGTCGCGGAGTCCGCCCGCGGTTGATGGGACCACAAGCCCACCAAAGATATTCCAGACTCCCGCGCCACCGCGCCGCGCGCGGAACGCGAACCCGCAACGGGCACCCCCAACTGTCAGGCCGAGGGCCATAGCGCTAGCTGCGGACACGAGAGACAGCGCTATCGTTGCCGCGTGACCGGAAAGCAGTGGTGCTTGGCGGCGGCGATGGTGTGCAGCAGCTGTGCGCCCCTGGGGTGCGG
>JAESSZ010000767.1 GCA_016763875.1 Nannocystaceae bacterium | reverse complement strand
ACCGTAGTCATCGGCACCGATGGTCTGTTCGACAACTTGCGTATGACGGAGATCATCGAGATCGTACGCAAGGGCCCACTCGAGAATGCGGCCAAGACTCTCGCTCGTCGCTGCCACGAGCGCATGCTTCGTCCCGAGCCGCTCGCGCCATCCAAGCCAGACGACCTCACGTTTATTCTGTATCGGCGCCGGGGTCCTGAGGAGACAAAGCATCCTCGCCCGACAAAAACCGCTGAATGATCGACTGCCCGACCGCGTCCCGGTCACGCGCGGGGGCCAAGACTCTCAGCAGCAGGTCGATGCGCCCTGGCTCCGGAAGCTCGACGTACACCGACGGTTCCACCTTTGGCGGACTCACCCCGCGATCCCGTGCCAGGCGAATCATCGACTCCGAACCGTCTTCGAAATACGCCGAGCACGCGTCCCTCCCGAGACGCTCAAGTCGAGCCGAAGCAGAACGCCAGTCGGCATCGGCGCGCAGCGGCACACGCACCACGTGCAGCGCGTAGTTGTGCGCCATCGTCTCGTTGAAGACGCTGGTGGTGAGAAAGACACTATTGGGCAAGGTAACGACCCGCCCGGTTCGCGCGTGAATCGACGCGGGTACGCCAACCTCAAGCAGCGACGTCGTCATCGGCCCTACGTCGATCACATCACCACAGACCGAACCAATCTGAACGCGGTCCCCGATCTCGAATCCACGACCACTGGTCCGCAGCAACGATCCCAGTAGACACGCTGAGATCTCTTTGGTGGCGATCGCGATGGCGGCGGCGATAGCGACAATCGAGATCGCAAACGTCCGCAACTGCTCGGCCCAGATCAGTGTCAGGCCCAGCAGAACCGCGATGACGGTCGCGTTGCGCACCTGGGCCCGCCAACGCAGCTTGCTTTCGTTGGACAGGTGCGTCCGGATAATCATCCGGGTCAGCAGCGACCGAACGATGAGTACGGCCACGACGTACCCCAGCCCTACCGCGGCCCGCGAGACTCCCGGCTGAGCAAAAAAGTCGCGCAACGCGTCCATGCCTGGAGGCTCTTATCACGACGAACAACCGTCGCACGCCCCTTCCCCGCTGAAGCGCGCGCGATGTTGTGCTAGCAGTCGCTCACTCGGTAGCGCCGCCGTCGATCCACGCGATGATCGTGTCGATCTCGGAGTCCTGTAGCGTGCCACCCAGCGGCATTTGCGAGCCCGACCCGCCCACACTCTCCTGCATACCCTGCAGTTTGTTCACGATGTAGGACGCATCAGCGTCTCCAGGTGAGACGTAGAATATTTCCGCCGTCGAGGCGACGCCGACTAGAGAAGCAAATCCGGAGCCGTCGTTGAGGTCCAGCCCCGCAGGCGGTGATCCGCTGCGGTGGCAACTGCAGTTCGCCGCGATAATCGGCGCGACATCGGTATTGAAGCTCAGCGCTTCGTCGCCGTCCTCCGACCCTTCGTCTGTTTCGCCCCCCGTATCATCGCCAGTGTCGCCTGCGGTTTCGTCCTGTGACCCACCCCCCGTATCAGCCGGGGTCGCGTTGCCGTCGTCACCCTCGTCAGCATCGGCGTTGGACGAGTCTTCCTCGGCCGATGCTTCATCCTCTCCGTCATCGTCGGATTCTACGGTGGCGCCATTTCCGGTGCCCGCGCCGTCGTCCCCGTAACTGCCACCGGAGTCCGAGTTATCGCAGCCCAAGAGGCAAAAACACACCGACATGAGTCCAGCCAGCGCCTGGTTCTTTTTCGATAGGTTCATCGCAGTTCACATCCACTTCTTCAGGTCAGCGACCGCATTGCTGGTGAGACTGAAGCTCTTGAGATCGTCGTGACACGTCTTGCAGTTCATCGACTCCCCGGCGGCTTTGGCTTTCTTGACGACCCCCTTCATCACCACCTTGGCCGCCTTGCGTCCGCCGGCCTTGCAGGCTTTTTCGACCTTGGCCACGGAGAAACTCGTCGCTTTGCAAGGGGCATCGTCCGCACCCGCTGTCGAACCGAGCAAGAACCCGAGGGCACCGATCGCCACCGCTCCACTGATCATCCAATGACGAAACTTCCCGCGAATCTGTTGTGAATCCATGTTCCCTCGCCCGTCCGCGGCTCGCAGCGCCCATCGCCAGCTCCACCGCTAACTTCAGCCTAGGGAGTCTCGGCGGCCCGTCCGCTTAAAGCCGACTTAAAGGCGCACTACGGCCCCTCGACTGCGACAAGACGTCAATCGCGCGCCCCTACGATCGTCCCCTAAACGGCCTCTGAGGCCGATCTTCGTTCAACCGGCTGGGCACGCGTGGTGCATAGTGGGACTCCGATGGCAGTCGTCGACTCGCTCCTGAAGCTGATCGTCTCCCAGGGCGCGGATGCGCTCATCTTCATTCCCGACGAAGCGCCACGTCTCGAAAAGGACGGGGAACCCCGGCCATTGTCGATGCCGTATCCGGGCGATGACATCGTCCACACGATGGTCCAGGAGGTTGCTACATCCGAGGAGCGCAAGCGGCTGGAGGCAGATCAGGGGGTCGAGACTCGCTACACGTCGGACGATGGCGAGACCTACCTCGTGAAGATCGAGGCCCGTGCGGGACGCGTCCGGCTGGCCTTTCGCCGACCCAAGGCCGACGGCGAGGCTGCTGCCAACGCGGTCGTCCTTCCCGACATCGCCCCTTCGCCGCGAGCCGCGACCGTTGTTCTCCCCACGACCGAGGCCGCCGAGACAAGCGCACCTCCGGCAGCTGAAAGCACCGAACCTCACGTCGCGCTCGCGTCGCCGACGATGCCGCGGCTCGATGAAGGCATTGCCGTTGCGTGTGAACCGGGGAGCCTACGCGAAGCCCTCGACCGCGGCATCGCCGAGCAGGCCTCCGACATCCTGCTCTCCGTCGGTCGTCCACCCCACCTGCGCGTCGGCGGAGACGTCGTACAACTCAGCGGCTCCCCTGTGACCACGGAGGCGCTTCTCGCATTTATCGGGCCCGCGCTGTCTACCCGTGCGCGACATGAGTTGGAAACGACGGGCAGCACGGACATCGCCTTGCTCGTCCATGATGCCGACACCATGCACCGCTACCGCGGCAACTTCTTCCGCCAGCACCATGGTCTGGCGCTCGCGCTGCGCCCGATCCGTCGTCATCCCCCTTCGCATCGCGAACTCAACCTCCCCGACGAGCTGCTCCGTCTGGTCGAACACCGCAACGGATTGGTGTTGGTGACCGGGACGACGGGGTCGGGTAAATCCACCACACTCGTTTCGCTCATCGAGCACGTCAATCGAACGGCGGCAAAGCACGTGGTCACGCTCGAAGACCCCATCGAGTACGAGTACACGTCGCAGCGCGCGCTCATTCATCAGCGCCAGCTGGGCAGCCATGTCGACGCGTTCACTACCGGGCTGCGAGCTGCGCTGCGCGAAAGCCCTGACATCATCTTGCTCGGCGAGATGCGCGACCATGCCACGATCGCCGCCGCGCTGACGGCCGCCGAGACCGGACACCTCGTGCTCTCCACGCTGCACGCTGGCAATGCACCCATGGCCATCGATCGCATGGTTGATGTCTTTCCAGAGCACCAGCAGAACCAGGTTCGCAACCAACTGGCGGCGGTACTTCGGGCCGTTGTCACCCAGGTCTTGTTGCCGACTAACCGACCGCCCGCGCGAGTTCCAGCTATCGAGCTGATGGTGGTGAACACGCCGGTCGCGACCAAGATCCGGGAAGGCAGAGGTCACCAGCTTCTGAGCGAGATCCAAAAAGGCCGCAGCGACGGCATGATCCCGCTCGAAGCAAGCCTGGCATCACTGGTGCGACGTCAGTTGGTCAGCGTGCAGACCGCCGTCGACGTAGCCCCTGACGCGGCGCTGTTCCAGCAATTTCTGCGCCGCTAGGCTATCGACCGACTATCGACGTTAGCGCGGGCACGAGAGCGGGAAGTCGACAGGCCATGGCTCGCCCGCCGCGACCGGGATCATGACAAACGTTGAGCCGGTCAGTTGGAGTTCGAGTGGCGCGGTGACGTCCCCGTCCGCATCGCCACAGAATTGACCGAAGTCCGCAGGCCCGCCGTTGAGCGCCAACTCGCTTGTGATGAGTTCTCCTCCCGTGAGTGGGTTGGCCTCGGCTAGAATCGCCAAGGGCGGGATGACGACCGAGAGTTCGCCTTCGGTTGCGGACACCGTGGCTTGCCAGATTCCTCCGACGATCTCGCGTGGTTCGAGCAAGCTCCCTTGGTCCAACGACAGCGACTGCCCACTCATCCCCTGTGCACCGGGGGCGACGATCACCTCCCACTGGAACGGGATGCCCGGTTGGATGATGGAGTTGAGAACAAGAAGGTAGCGACCCTCGGGCACATTGGAGATCGGGCCATCGCCGGTATCCGGCGCCGACGTTGTCACCATGGGACCCGGACCATCGTCGGGACCATCGTCGGGACCATCGTCGGGACCATCGTTGGTGCCATCGTTGGGCACGGTGACATTTTCGGTATCCGCCCCGGGCCGACGCGTGAGTCCCTGCGTTGTCCCATCGCCCGCCGTGACGGTCTGGGAGGTTCCCCCCGAGTCGTCCTCAAGGTCGATAGTGCTGCTTTGGCACGCCAGCGCCCCTAGGCTAAACAAACTAACTATCCAACGCATGCGTAACCCTACCAAGATTTGGGTCCTATAGTGCGGCGTGGTGCGAGTTCCCGATTCAGGCGATTCCCGAATCGTTGCACTGAGCGTCGCTGGTTCCGACTCAGGCGGCGGAGCCGGCATACAGATGGACCTGCGAGTACTGCAGCGAATGGGTGTGCTGGCGACGACGGCGATCACCGCGGTCACCGCCCAAAACCTGAACGGCGTGCAGCATGTCGCAGGTGTAGGGCCGGAGTCTCTTGCGGCTCAACTGGCCGCGGTACTGTCGGGCTTCGATGTGGCTGCGATCAAGACCGGGATGCTGTGGTCGGCGCCGCTCATCGAGGTCCTCGCCACCGCACTCAATGACACAGACGTCCCGTTGGTCATCGACCCGGTGATGATCGCCACCAGCGGCGCACGACTGCTCGATCCGGCCGCGGTCCGCGCGTACAAGTTGTTGTGGCCACGGGCAGCACTCGTGACGCCAAACCTTGATGAGGCCACCGAGTTGCTTGGTGTCCCCATCGACCCATCGCGAATGACGGACGCCGCCGAGCGCCTCGCGGACAAGCTGCAATGCGCGGTCCTGCTCAAGGGCGGCCATCTCGAAGGTCCGCCCTGCGATGTTCTCGCCACCGGGTCCGAGACCGCGTCGTGGTCACACGCGCGTATCGAGTCGGTCAATACGCATGGGTCGGGCTGCCTGCTTTCCGCGGCGATCACAGCCCGACTCGCGCTGGGGGACCCGTTGCTCGATGCCTGCGAAGTGGCGCTCTCGTTCACTCACGATGCACTTGCACGCGGTGCCGAGCAGGGTGCCCCGTACCTCGCCGCCGTCGAGCTAGCGAGTTCCGAGCGCGCGCACCTGCGGCGGGTGCTGTGACCCGGTCTCGGCGGCGGCGCTACTTCAGGCGGCGCTACTTCAGGTAGCTGCCGCAGCGAAGGTCCCCGTCCGGCACATCGTCCACGCCGTCCAACGATGGGAACAGCGTCCGATCGCACAGGGCAGCAAACAGATCCAGGATCTGCTGGCCACCTTCGTCACCGCTGGTGAACGTGATCTCGCGGTGCATCGAGCTCCCCGGGTGACCGTTGAGGACCTTGAGCCAACCCTCGTACGCCTTGGTGCGCGCGAACAGCCCGACGCTGTTGTCCCCATCGACCGCGATATTGCGTGCGTCCTCGCCATGGCAACCCGCACATGCGTCCGCGTAGATCTGTTTGCCGCGTTCGGCGTCGGCGCCCGACTTCAACGTGTAGTTTTTCGGCGCCTCTTTGGAAAGTTCGAAGACGTGGGTCGGGCCGGGCAGCGCTCCCGTGCGGACGCCATCGACAAACTCGGCGATACTCAGGATTTGCTCGGCGCTCATGACTTCGCCGTAGGCAGGAACGACGTCGTCACCGTTTGTGAGCCACGCGACGAGCGCCTCCACCGATCGAGAATCGGTGAGGAGGTTGACGGGCAGCACAGTCTTCTTCGCCTGGTATTCGGGCCCGTAGATGCCATCCACCCCTCGCAGATCCCAGCCGAACAGGTTCTTGAGCCGGTAGTCGTGCCCCTCGCTCGGCATCGCGTTTCCACCACCGTCGTGCAGCGTGCCATCGCCGTTGGGCCCGCCGGATTTCCCGGGTTCGAAGCCGAGGTCCGACTCGCCATAGAAACGGTCGAAGAGACGTCCGCCAACGTCGTCACCCAGCGCCTCCGGCACGGCAACGCGCGGCGCCTCCTGCACGCCCGCTGTGGTCGGATCGGGTGGCGTGGTCGAACCGCCCTTTTCACAGCCGACCGAAAGCGCTGAGGACATCAAAACAACGGCAACCGCGGAGCGAAGGAACACCCTGTTCATGCGAGCGCAACCTACTACGAGACCGCCGCGCGTAGGCTCGCTCCCGGATGAGCAGACTCTCAACTCGGTAACGTTTACGGGCATGGGAAGACGGCATCGTTCGCTGCGACGCCCGCTTCCAAGTCCGACGCACTCGGCTCGGGATTGGCCCACAGGGCGAGCAAGCTTGCCGCCTCAGTCGCCCCACGTGCACTCGCCTCAAGGTCGAGAACCGGGTCCAAGATCTCGATGAAGGCCCAGTTCGCTTCGGCCTCCTCGCCGCATACCGCGTCTTGATTCTCGAGGCGGTCCCGAACGATGCGGGCCAGCGAGTACCAAATAGCGTTGTCGAGTTGCTCAAGCGCGTCAGACAGCAGTCGCTCGCCCGTCTCGTCGAGGTCACTGCGCAGCGGATACGTCTCGATCGGATACAGCTCGCGCCAACAACGGACCGCAGACACGCCATCGAACACCCGATTGTGGGCCAGCTCGCTCAGTGCACGCGCCTCGGCAGCAAGACCAATGCCCCCCGCGCGGTCAAAGCCGCCGGAATAGTAGGCCCAACTGCTGTCGCAGTCCTTCGCCTTGGTGATGCAAGTGTTGGCTTCTTTGTAGACCGACAGGGCAATGAACCAAAGTCCAGCCGCCTCGATCCGAGCGGCGTGGACCTCGGGGGCCCCCGTCCCTTCCACGCCAGCGAGAAACGCCTCGTTGATCAGGGGCGCTATCTTGGCCGGACCGGCGCAGCGATCTGCGTGTTTTTCCACGTTGAGCGGCGAAGAACACTGCTTGTCATCTTCAAAGTCAGAGTCGAAGTCAGACTCTGGGATCGCCGGATGGTGGAGGTCCTCGCGTCGGAGCAGGCGCGACTCGAGACCTTCGTCCAGGGCATAGACGGTACGTGCCGTAACAAAGTCGTCAGGCGAGGGACGGCCGGCGAGCAGCGCAACAATCTCGTCGTAGGCCTCGACCCGCGCGACCGAACTCGGCGTGCCTTCCACCAGGTGGTACTTGCCATCGTCGGTGGCACAAGCGTCATACGGATCGTCGGTGCCCGGCACGTAGTCGGTCGCGCTCGGTACGCAGGCGGACTCGTTGACCTCAGGGAAGGTGGCCTGCGGCGTTGCGACGCAGTCGGATCCCTCGTCGCTGTCACCTTCGTCGGCGACGTCATCCTGGCCGTCGTCGTCGCTGTCGCCGCACGCGGGTGTGCCGAGCGCCAAGCCCAGCAATGCCAAACCAACCCCAAATTGTCGTGATGTCGTACCTAGGTAATTCACTGGAGGACCGTCCGGATTACCCCGCCACAATGCGGAGATTGGCTAGTCGGCGCTAGATGCGTTCCCCTCTCCGGCCCGATGGGGTCCCCTGTGCTTGTCCAGGTGGATCCCCCTAACGCGGCGTCCTACCTGTCCCTACGTGCGCGCAAAGCTCGTTTCGCCTTTCGCGCAGGATTGTGTCTTTTTTTCCTAAACGATAGAATTCTCAGTGATGAAACTCAAAGGTCTGGGTGCAGCGTTGGTCCTAGTGGTCGGTTGTGCGGGCTCGGTGAGCACGCCAGAAACAGCGCCCCCAGAGGCAGCCGCACCCGCCGCCTCGCCAGTGGCCGCAAGCGCACAAAGCCAGACCGTGGCTCGCGGAATGCAGTTGTACGCGACCGAAAACTACGCCGCCGCCGCAGCTGCGTTCGAGAACGCCTACGCACAACGGCCTGACCAAAGCCTATTGCTGGCGCGCGCCCAGTCACTGCGACTGTCCGGCGACTGCGATGAAGCGCGTGCTGTGTACGCGCAGTTCTTGGCCAGCGCGACCGACCCGACCTATCACAACGCGGTCCAACAGTTCGCCGACGACTGCGATGTCGCGGACGCCAAAGCGAGCGACACTCACCTCGCGACGCGATAGATTCCTCGCGACATGTCGCGACGGAAGGGTAGTTGCCTGTGCGGTGCGCTGACCTACGAAGTCGAGGGCGAGATCGATGGGGTTTGGATGTGCCATTGCTCCAACTGCCGCAAGGCGAGCGGCGGGACCGGCAATGCCATCGTCATCGTCAAGCGCGAGCGGTTTCACTGGATCACGGGTGAGGACCACCGCACGACCTACGCGCTTCGAGCCACCTACAGCATTACCCGCTGCAAGACCTGCGGCACGCCGCTTCCGGCCGAAGAGGACGAGAGCAACGTCTATCTAACCGCGGGTACTTTTGACGACCCGCTCGACGCCGGAATCAAGAACCACATATTTTGTGCCTCGCGCGGCGATTGGGACTTCGACATGCAAGGCGCTTGCTACTTCGACGAGCGATCTTTGCCTTCTGATACCCCATCGTAGCGATGGCGCGCCTAGGCGGGGACTTTGAAACGCGCCCGAGCTTTCTCGCACTTGTCGCGCGCAACGCATCCCTCGACATGGTCATTGACCAGCCCCATGGCCTGCATGAACGCGTAGGCGGTAGTGGGTCCGACAAAGCTCCAGCCCCGTCGCTTGAGATCCTTACTAAGCGCGGTCGACTCTGGGGTTGAGCTCAGGGTCTTGAGCTTCGCCCAAGTGAGACGCCGCGGCCGGCTCTTTGCGTCCGGCTCGTGCCGCCAGAAGTAAGCCGCAAGCGAGCCAAACTCATCCTTTAACTCGCGTGCTCGCTTAGCGTTGTTGATCGTCGACACGATCTTGCCCCGATGGCGAACGATGCCCGGGTCGGTAAGAAGCTTCTCGATCTTCGCGGGACGGAACCGCGCGACCTTGTCGATGTCGAAGTCGGCAAACGCAGCGCGGAAGTTATCCCGCTTGCGCAGGATGGTCAGCCAACTCAGCCCGGACTGAAACCCTTCGAGGCAGATCTTCTCGAACAGACGCACGTCGTCCTTGACCGGAAAACCCCACTCCGTGTCGTGGTACTTGCGATAGTCCGCCGTCGACATCCCCCAAAAGCAGCGGGTGACATCGCGTGCGTCAGTGATGAGTCCCGACCGCGGTGCCTTCACGTTGTACTCGCGGTCGCTCGCATCGCCGCAGCCTACCGCAGCTGCTGGCTAACGCCCATGTGGCGCCTGAGTTCTCCGAGCGCACGCCGAACGCGGCTGCGGATCGTTCCCTCCGACAAGCAAAGCGTGCGGGCGATCTCGGGACCACTGGCGCCATCGAAGAAATACAACCGCACGGCTTGGCGATAGCTTGGAGAAAGCGCTGCCATGGCTTCCGCGAGTCCGCGCTCGCCGAGGCGGTGCTCAACGAACAACGGCGAATGTTCATCGATCGGTCGTTGGCGGGCCTGAACGTAGATCTCCCGAACGAGGTAACGCCGGGCGATGGTAAAGACGTACGCCGCATACGGAGCCTCCCCACGAAAGCGCTCGCGGCCTTCAATGCAGGCGATCAAGACCTCGTGGGTCAGATCGTCCGCCTGATCGGGCAGGCGACGCGCAAAGTAGCTCCGCAACTGGGGGCGTAACCGACCAAGCAGTTGCGCACCGGCCGCCGAGTCGCCTTGGCGCCATTTCGAGAACAAGACATCTTCCGCGGTCACGTACGGTAGGCGCCACCGCAACTCCTAACCCCACACGAAGCTCCGAATTTTTTTTGACGCCCGGTGACTCTCGTCGAGGTGTTTGCCCTGCTACCGCACCAAGAACGGCGGTTGCAGCGTGACCACCAGCCCCATGCCCCTCAATGTCGCGACATCGGAGTCTAGCGCACCTCGGAGCTCGACCGTTGGACCCGAGCCTTGCACCGTCACCACGGTGTAGCGCCCAGCCGCGGGGAGAACGAGCCGTAGAACGCTGCGCCCGCGGTCTTCGTCACAGGAAACTTCCTGGCCACAACGTCCCACGATCCGAGTGTCGTTGAAGTACACGACGAGCCATGTTCGCCCCACCGCCGATAGACGAACCTCGTCACCAGGGGCAAAGGCAACGCCATCGCCACGGACGGTTCCGGGACGCGCGACCAGCTCAACGAAAACGGCCGGCATCATCTGCGCAATGGGACCCTGCTCACCCGACAAGGCGAAGGTGAGTATCAGCCCGGCAGCGGTGGCTAGCCCTACCGTCCAACGTCGAGCCGTAGGCACGGACCGCCGTGCACCCTTGAGTTCGTCGACATCGTGGAGTTCGTCGACCTGGTCGAGCACACTATCCATCCACGCATCGCCTTCACGATCGGGTACGGCCTCCCGGAGGCCCTCGACGAGTCGCCCGTGCTGCTGAGCGATTCGGCGTCCTTGTTCTGACCGCGCGAGCGCAGGCGGCAGCACGGGATTTTTTGCAAGTGCGCGAAAGACCTCTCGTTGAATCGGGTCGTCGTTCAAAGCGACCCTCCGTGGCGTTCGACACAAGTCTTGAGTACGAGCATTGCTCGACTCACCCTCATCTGAAGGGTCGAGACCTTGATGCCGGTTATGCTGGCGATCTCGGGGTACGGAAGCTCAGAGACGAAACGGAGCACCACCGGTTCGCGGGACGGGGACGGGAGTTCGGCGAGGCAGCGACGTACGAGTTCGGCGATCTGCGACCGCTCCACGACAGTATCCGGCTCCATGACGGGTACGGGTACCGGGCCCTTGGGCTCCCTGACATTGCGCCGCTGCGCCCCGCGCTGTGCGTCCAGGCAGCGGTGCCGCGCGATCGCCAACAACCAAGACCGGAGATTCGCGCGACCATCGTAGGCCGGTAGATCGCGGTATGCCTGGACAAACACTGTCTGCCGCACGTCCTCCGCAACATCAGCGTCCGATAGCTGTCCCAGGCAGTACCGATAGACCAACGGGCCGTAGGCCAGCATGAGGGCCTTGAGCGTGGCACGAAAGTCGCCGCGGTCGACAGCCAGGACCGCGAGACGCTCATGCTCCGACACTGGCACGCGAACGAAGTCTGCCTGGACCAGCGCGATTGTGGAAGCGCAAGCCTGTGAGCTGCGAGTGGGCTTACGGGGAGCCTAGCTTGAAACCGAGCGAGTCCAACCGGCATTGGCACCTGCTCGCGTCACGGACTCCGTTTTTCACCAACGCCGAGACACTACACACTGCAAGGGTTTCCGGGTCGCAGCCGTCTTCTGCATCAGGGCAACCGGTGTTGAGGCAGTCGGCACACGCTTCAGCGCAGCCCTTTGGATCGCCTCGCTCGTAGCACATGAGCAAGCCCCCAGACGGGGTAAACTCAGGACAAGCAGTGCGGTTCGAGCAGAGCTTGTCCCCCACCGACAACAGCTCTACTTCGATGGTGTTCGGAAAAACTTCCGACATGTCCTCATTTCGGCGATTGACGGCGATCTCTCCTCCAGCGCCAGCCGTGCTTGGGATGACGGCACCCATAGACGCTCCGGGCGGCCGGGTCTCTACCCCGGGCGGGGACACAACCTGAAACCGGATCGGCGACAGATTGAGGATCTTGATGCTCTTCGCCATCGCCCTCAGATCAGATTTTTCCTCAGGAAATTTGTAGTCAAGAACAGCGAAACAGGGACCCACGCGAGACGCAAGACTCGACTCTGGAATCGCGATCTTGGCGGTCCCCCCATCCGGCAGAACCAGACTCACGACCCTCTTCACTTTCTCGCCCCGCGTCTTTGCGACGACTTTGATGCCAGTTTGCTGTGGGGGCGTGTTCTTGCCCTCATTATTGCCTTCGTCCGGCGGCAGGCTCGTCGCTGTCTTGTCCGCCCCCCCACCATTACAGGCGGTGAGGAGAGCAAGCCCAAATACGGCAGAGGAGACACAAAATTTTCTGGACAGGGTCATTCCGGTTTTCTTTCGTGGGTAGCGTGTAAAGCGGGATCGGACGCGCCAAAAACGACGTACGCGGCCCAACGACGCGCGGACCAGCCCCGCTCGCGGAGTTGCCTCTGTGCGGATTGCAGTCCGGCAACCGGACGCTCGGCCCCACCGTGGGCGTAGAAGAGCCGCACGAGTTCATGAGCGTCGTCGTCCTGAACGGACCAAAGCGTCGCGAGCACTTGGCGCGATCCTGCGGCCAAGAACGCCGCAGGCAGCGACCCCCAGGTGTCCGAGTCGTCGCCGCGGGCTGACGCGCACGAGGCGAGAATCACTGTCACCGGTGCCTGCGTCCAGGCGCTGAGATCGAAGGCATGCAAACGTCCGTCGGACAACGCGACGTAGGCCCCCTGCTTATCGAGACCCACGTGCGCGGCAATGTGAAGCAACCCCGCCGCGCTCGCAGCTGTCGCGCGTTTGACCGTCGCCACCGACCCGCTCACAACCTCAAATCCTTGTTCTCGAGCCAAGTACTGGCCCTCGCGTTGCGCTCCGGGAAGGTCCCCCTCGGGATCAGACAGTACGACCCGCGGCACTCTTGGTGCTGAAACCCCGGCCTCATCCGACGCTGCCTCGAACAAGCTGATCATCCGCCGCATCGGGTTCCGCTCCCCCAGCGGGATCCCTTGGATGCGCGCCGCAGCAAACGGAATGTCGACCAGCGCCCCGTCGGCCACAATAGCCAGAGGCATCCCAGCCGGAATACCCTCGAAAATCGACGAGATTGACGACGGAAGTTCAAGCTCGCTCCCCTCGTCGAGCCTCACTACGATCTCGTCGACCAGTGCCCGCAGGTCGGATGATGCGACGTCGAGGCTCTCGATTCTCCAAGCCGTACCGTCGAAGACAAGCGCGTACGTAGCCGCTTCTCCACTGAACCACGCCACGACCGCACCGTTGTTCGGTCGCAAGCTCGGGCCGGTCGTCTCGCCGCGAGTTGCGAGTGCGCGCTCGTTGAGCGCCCGCGCGACGCTTGCACCGCCATCGAGCTGGGCGTTGAACGCCTCAGCGGTCTCGATGCGATCGTTGCGCCCGAGCACTGCATCGAGGAAGGCCCGTGAGCGTGCGCGCTCGTAGTCCCAAACCGCCTCGCTCGCATCGGCATTGCGACTATGGATGCCAAGCAACAACTCGAAGGGCTCCCGTCGACGGCGCGCGACTCTGTCGCGGATCCGCAGCCCCCCGGCCGCGCGGCGGAGGGTCTCGATGACCTTGGTTGCACGTCGCAAAGCAGTCTGCGCTTCAGCCACGCGTCGAAGTTGGAGTAGCGCCTTGCCGCGTTGCAACTCGAGCTGCCACTGCCAATCAGTGGGTGCCTCCGGATCCGGGTGCCCAAGCAACTCAAGTGCGCGCGCAGCGTCGCCGGAGGCCAGGGCCACGAGGCTTCCGTAGTACTGCTCCGACGCGGTGACGAACCGATTCGGCGGGGCTGACACATCGTCGAGTTGTTCGCGAATCGCGTTCGCCTGCGCCAAGTGGGTGACGGCAGCATCGTTGCGCCCCATTTCAGCGGCCACTTCCGCCAGATTCAAGTGCAAGACCCGGACGTTGTCCAGGTCGTCCGCCGCAAGATAGCCGGCAAGCGCTTCTTCGTACGCAGCCTTGGCTACATTCACCCGCCCCGCCGACCAAGCCAGCGTTCCTGTTCGCAGTGCGATGCTCCTTTGGCGGCTAGCATTCAACTCAGGGAGAGCAATCGCCCTGGCGTGCCAGGTCTCGGCCCATCGAACCGCGCCCAACTCGAACAAAAAGTCCGAAAGGAAACCGTACGCTGCAAAGCGGGGGCCCGTGTCACGACCGCGGTCGGCCAGGGCTGCTGCGTCCTGGAACGATGATAGTGCCAGCGAGAACTCGGCTCGTTTCCAGTACTCCTTGCCGATCCACGTACCCAACTTGGACGCCTTCCCCCAGTCTTCGGCATCCGTGAGGTGTTGTTTGCCGCGCTCCCACTGAGTGATCGCGTCGGAATGATCGCCAGCATCACGCGCTATCGTACCAAGGAGCGCGAGAACCTCGCCTGCCTCCTGGCTGGGTCCGAGTTTGGGCAACCACGCCGCCACCGCGGCCTTGTTTCCCGATAGGTAGCTCGCCTTGGCGGCCAATGCCCCAACACTGCGTTCGCCGCTGACCGCAAATGCATCTGCGCAACTCTGCTCGGCTGCCGCATACGAGGCCCTCTCGAACTCAACCCGGCATTGCACCGTCGCGTCCGCGGCGGGTTGCGGTGTGGTGGGACATACCGGCAATGTAACTCCGAGCGCGTACAACCAACGCTTCATCGACGCGGAGGCTAGCACCCCCGCTGACTGAGGCGTCACGCGGTGACCCGGCATGAGGCGGGCAGTCGTCGTGGGTCGGCCAATAGCCACTGTCCCCACTTGTCCAATAGACGACGACAACAACACCCGCATTACGTGCGGCAATGGGCGCGCTGCGAAGCACGCCGGAACAACGTTCTTCGATCGTTCAAGGGATACTGGCAAAGAAGGCAACACCTCGTGCCATGACGGCAGGCCAAAGCCAGCGTCGCAGAGTTTCATCGTCATCGGCCTACCACTGCCTCCAGTTGAACTCGAAGCCCTCCCAGAGTTCCTCCCCCTCGCACTCAAGACGAGCGCTGTTGATGTCGCAGTCGGCGATGAAGTCAGAGCACGCGCCGCTGCTGCACTCTGCACCAGTGCGGGCTTCGCTTCGGCACTCACCGGAAATCGGGTCTTGCTCATCCGCGCGTCCAGACAGACTCACTCCGAGCAGCAGCGCCACGGATCCAATCCGAGAAGTTGGTCTAGCCATCATTTCCCCTGCTCTCACCTCGGTAGTGGCGGAACCCGGATATTCGATTCCTAGCAGCACAAAATCCACGCTGTCAGTCCGGAGGTCCGCGGATCCGAAAAACTTTCTTGGAATCGATTCTGCACCTCGCTGCACTAGCTGGGCGAGATGCACTTGCTCCGACCCAGAATCATCATCTACGACGGTGGGCCGTCTCATTGCCGTCGCTGGGCGCGGGCCGCAGTCCTCGCCGCCCTGACTAGCACCACGGTTGGTGCGTGCTTCGACGCAGGGGACGTCGAGGCGACTATCGCCGATACAGGCAGTTCAGGCAGTTCGGGCAGTTCCTCCGAGAGCAACGCCACGGGGGACACGACCGGCAGTGTCTCAGCCGTCGACTCGACCTCGTCATCGACGAGCGACGTTGGGCTCGACGACAGCACAACAACCAACTCGGTCGACGAAACGTCGGGCGAATCCACCAGCACTGGTGAATCCACCAGCACCGGCGGTGGCTGCCAACCCGGCGTTTTTGGCATGTCCGCGTTCGGACAGGCGTGTTTTCAGTAGGGAGTACAGACTCATGTTCAAGAACTCAGAATCGAATCGAACCGTGGAAACCTCGAACCGCAGCGCCCGTCGTGCCTGGCGCAACGTTGCCATTGCGTTCGGTATCGCGTCACTGCCCGTGCTGGCGAGTGCTGCACCGGTAGACATCCCCAATGCGTTTGCTGAAGGCGACATCATCAGCGCCGATGACTTCAACGACAACTTCGACGCCATCGGAGTCTCGGTCGACGACAACGACGCCCGAATCAGCGATCTTGAGGCTGGTGCGACCCCAACCGGTTCAGTGATCTTCTTCGACGGCACCGAGTGTCCCGAGGGGTGGAGCGAACTTGAGGCCGCTCGCGGACGTGCCGTCGTCGGCCTCAACGGCTCCGCTGGCACGCTACTGGGGGAGGTTGGGACTGGGCTCGCAGATCTGGGCACACCGTCACATGGCCATGGGCTAAGCGGCGCCGGATCGGTCACTACGACTTCGTCTTCTGTACCCCATACGCATTTGAGCGGATCGTATGGAACGAACTCCACGGGCACCCACAACCATCAATGGCTGAGCAACGGAAACTCAAGCTACACCAGCGGAGGGGCCTCCTTTCCGATGTCACTATCGAACGCTGGAATCGGCGCGATTGTGACGCGACTAACCAGCAACCGCTACACGAACAACGACGGTAGCCACAGCCATGACGTCACTGGCACAAGCGCGAACGCCTCGGGTACTTCGCACAGCCACTCGGTGAGCCTCGGTGGGCTGGGCGTCACCGCTGCCAACGGCTCCCTCCCCTACCTGCAACTCCTCGTGTGCCGTCGCGACTAGGTGCCAGGCCAGCGCAGACCCGGACTTCGTCACATGTCTGCGCTGACGAGGCCGAGGCGAATCGCGTGCCGCACCAAGCCCGCCACGTTACGTGTGTCGAGCTTGGACATGATGCGCCCACGATGCCCTTCGATGGTCTTGACCGAAAGGTCGAGGTCGCGGGCGATCTCGGGACTGCTCCCGCCCTCGGCGACGAGTTTCAAGATCTGTCGCTCACGCGGCGTTAGTTCCGTACCCGCACGATCGTTGACCCCCGTCTTGGCGGCGCGCCGCGAGTCGTCGAGCACGATCTTGGCGACTTGCGGCGAGAAGAACGCGTTGCCCGACGCAACGGCCTTGATCGCAGCCACCAGATCCGAGAGCCCCTGTCCCTTGAGCAGGTATCCTTCGGCACCCGCACGAATGGCCGGGCGGACGTGTTCTTCGGTGGAGTACATCGACAGGATCAGCACGTGCGTGTCGGGCAGCGCGTCGCGGATCGCCTTGGTCGCGTCCATCCCGTTGAGCACGGGCATGTTGAGATCCATGCACACGACGTCGGGCCGATGCTCTTTGGCGGCCTCGACCGCCTCCTGGCCATTGCGGGCTTCGGCGACGACAACGACATCCTCACAGCCATCAAGCAGGGCTTTGAGGCCCTCCCGCACAATGGTGTGATCCTCGGCGAGCAGCACACGAATCGGCGACGTCATTCACTCAAGAATGTAACACGCGAGCTCCAGCGGAACCCCGGAAAGGGTTCAGACGTCTCCAGAGAGCGGCAAAACGGCCTGCACGGTGGTGCCGTCTCCTGGTGCAGATCTCAGCTCGAGACGCCCGCCGAGCAGCTCGACGCGTTCCCCCATGCCAACGAGACCACGACTGCGCCCAGCCACGACCTCATCCGGGTCAAAACCGTGGCCGTCGTCCTCGACCATGACGTGTATCGCCCCGTCTTTCACCTCGACTCGGACCCGAACCTCGGAAGCCTGGGCGTGGCGGGTGATGTTGGTCATCGCTT
>JAESSZ010000766.1 GCA_016763875.1 Nannocystaceae bacterium | reverse complement strand
TGCACGAGACGGTCATCCGCCGCGGACGCAGGTTCCACCGAACTCAAGGCGTCCTCGCGCGCACGCCGTCGGTACTCCCGCCGCATGCCGCTGACGTATTGGTTGCGAGGCACCCGCCGCAGCCACGCCCCCAACAACCGAGGCGCAGTCGGCCGGGTGAGCGCGGCGATAACCGCGTCGTTCGCTAGATCGTCGCCGTCCCGACCCTGGGTCAACGAGCGGGCCAGCGCCTGAAGCTTTGCGGCCTGGGCAACGATCGTGGCGTTCGTAGTCGGATCACGCATCTGCACCTTAGTCGCCACAAGGGTCTCAGCTGATGGTTCGTTTGTTGTGATGCAGCCCACACCCCTAGACCGCTCGGGGAGGCTCGCCTAACCGCGGCGTGGTCAAACTGTGGAGCTTCCAGGACGTGCGAGACGTCGCGAGCTGCGCTAACGGTGACCCAGGTCCTGGCAACCGCCGGACCGTGCCGTCGCCCGCAGACTTGAGATCCAACGCGTGAACCTTCTTCATGGCGACATCACTCCCGGGATAGCGGTTCTTCGGGAGAACCTTCGCGATCAGCTCGAGGCAAAACTCTCGTAGAGGAAGCGCGTTCGAGAAGACGGCGAAGAGACGGAACCCTTGGTTCAGAGGCTCAGGTTCCGGGCGGGGCCTACGCTGGTCAGTCGGAGCCGATCGCCGCCATGGCAATCGATCGCTCAGACTCTTCGGAAACGGCCACACAATCGTGGGCGACGCCGCATCGCGGGCAAGCGATTGCGAACGGCAGTTCGATCACAACGCGACACCGAACGCAGACGCTGAAGGGAATCGGCCGGTCCTTCACCTGGACCTTTAGCTGGGCCGCCGTCGCGACCGGGTCCAGGCGGCGGTTACGGCGACTCAGCCACTGCAGAGCGCCCGCAAAGAGTAGACAGGGCAACCCGACGCCGGATGCCAGCCAAAACGCATCTGCGTCCGGGGCAAACGCTGCGGCATAGCCGAGGACGCACAGACCCGTCCCGCCGACCACGGCGGCGGCAACTTCGCCCCCTTGCATCGTGATGGCCACAAGACGCCATACCTCAATCCCAGTAAACTTGTTCCAGCCGCCCGCTCATGCCGCCGAAGGCGACTTGGGCGCAGCGCCGCTCGCCTCGGCCTCACCCGCCTCGATCCGATCCGCTTGCTGCCATGGAGGCTAGTTGGCCTATGCTCTGGGCGTGGCCCGACTAACGGTACACAACCATGACCGCGATGCCGCGGGGCTGCGCTACGTCTACCCCGTGGTGTCCCGACGCGCGGGCGGCGTGTCGGTCGGGGTAAATCTCAATCCCAACAACGCGTGCAACTGGCGATGCGTGTACTGCCAGGTTCCCAATCTGGTCCGGGGAGCGGCCCCCGCGATCGACCTGGACCGCCTCACGAGCGAGCTCGATGGCTTCCTGCTCGAACTCACCGAGGGCGACTACCTCCAGCGCCACGTCGACCCCGACATGCGGCGGGTCGTGGACGTCGCTCTGTCTGGGAACGGCGAATCGACTACGGCGCGACCGTTTGACGCGATCGTCGCGCGGATCGTCAAGGTCGTCGAAGCGCGGAGTCCGGGCCTGAACATCGTCCTGATCACCAACGGCTCCATGCTCCAGCGTGCTGAGGTTCTACGCGGCGTAACAGCGATCGGCGAGGCCGGCGGCGAGGTATGGTTCAAGTTCGACGCGGGGACCGCCGAGATGCGTTCGCAGATCAATGGAGCCCCCTCCACGGACGCCGCGGTACGAAACAACCTCCGCGCCTGCGCTCTACGCTGCCGCACCCGGATCCAGACCTGCCTGATCGCGATCGATGGCCAACCGCTTCCAGCCAGCGAACGGAACGCGTATGTCGCGTTTTTGAAGTCTGAACTCGACGCTGGCACCGCCATTCACGACGTCCTGCTGTACGGGATGGCGCGACCCTCTCTGAGGGAGGAGGCCGACCGCCTCGACCGCGTGACGACCGAGGACCTCGAGTCGTTCGCGGCACAGCTCCGAACGACGGGTCTCGACGTGCTCGTGCGCTCGTGACACGAGGTCTCGACTGTCCACACAGACAGGTCCGTCCGTGCAGGGTGGGGTCGCATCCCCAGCGACCTGATTCCCCGGTACCATGGTGAGCGATGAAAGCCTGGTCTTACTTGGGAGCGTTGGCACTCGGGGCCGTGACGGGTTGGGCGTGCTCAGCGGATTCTGACGCCAACGGGTGCCCGGTCGGTTCTTTGGATTGCGCGTGCACGCAGGGTGCGGGCTGCGACCTCGACTACAAATGCGTCGAGGGATTCTGCAAAGACATCGTCGCACCAGGCACCAGTAGCGCCGAAGGCAACGAGTCGCCGGACGATGGCAGCGACACCCCCAGCGCGGACGAAGGAACCAGCGCCAGTACGACGGCGAGTGAATCCGGGGGCTCGACGATGTCGGTCGACGACACCGGCAGCGGACCCAAACTCGACGTCGGAAACGCAGAGGAGACTGGCCCGCAACCCTGCATGGAGACCGGTTGCCGCCAGATCGATCTGCTGTTCGCAATCGATGGCACGGCATCGATGATCGAGGAGATCCAAGCCCTGGCCGCCGTCAATGCGTTCTCGCAGATCGTAGCCACGCTCTCCGAGATCAACTGCGGCGACATCGAATATCGCATCGGGCTTACCAACGACAACGACGCGGGGTTTCTCGGCGCGGGCGCGGGCGGCAATCCATGGTTTGACAGCGGCGAGATGTCCGAAGCCGAGGTCGCTGCCGCGTTCAACGCCGCCACCGCTGGCCTCTCTAACGGGACCGCTGGCGGATGCGAACACGTGCTGGCCTCTTCCCACGACTTGCTCCAAGGCGACACGACGGGCTTCCTTCGGGACGACGCGCTACTGGTCATCGTGCTCATCACCGACGTCGATGACCGCGGCTACTACGACCAGGTGGGATTCGGCGGGCTTTGCGACTTGTTCCTGTGCCAAGAGACGCCCAACGACATCACGGGCATGTACGACTCGCTGGTTGCCATGAAGGGCGGCGATCCGGAGGCAGTCGCCACGATCGTCGTCGCCGGAGATCCAAGGGTGCAGCAGGGCGCCAACAGTTGCGGCCAACCAGCGACATGCTGTGGCGTGGGGCTCGGCGAGTGCGCGGGGGCTCACCACGCGCCGCGACTCTGGGATTTCGCTGGGATGCAGGTCGCGAACAACGGCGTGACTCTCAACATCTGCGACGGTGCGGCGCAGATCCCCGACGCCATCGAGGCCGCGCTGGGCACCAACATCGATCTGGCGTGCCAAGAGTTCGAGCCTGAGGGCTAGCCGGTGCAAACGGCAAGCTGGCGCTCGGCTCTGCGGGCTGTCGCCAGCGCTCCACAGGGGGACGCGGTACCCTCCGGGCGCCCGTGACTGCCGACTCCAACGCGCGCCGCTGGCCGCTCACCACGCAGCTCGCGCTCGTGCTCCTGCTGGTCGTGCTGACCCCGATCGCCGCCGTGGTCTGGATCAACGCGCGTGACGTCGAACGTGAATCGTTCAATCGCGAGACAATCGCACTTGAAAACCGCGCGGCCGAAGCGGCACGCCGACTCGAGGAAAGGGTCGGCAGGCTGCGAGCGTACGTGGAGCACATCGCGACCAACCCCGCGATTGTCACCGCTGTCGTTGGTGCGCCAGGCAAAGAGGGTGACGTCGTCGCGCAGGCTCAAGTCTGGGACGACGGACATCCAGAGATCCACGACCTGCTCGTCAGCGTTCGTGACGCCAACCCGTGGTTCCGCAACGTCTACTTGTTGAGCGAGGCCGGCGTGTGTATCTCGTCGAGCGAACGCGGAAAAACCCCCGCGATGGTTGGGCGCGTCTACGACTACCGACCGTATTTTCGCGCGCCTGTCGACACCGCGGCACCGTTCGTGTCCGACGTGCTCAAGAACGCGACCAGTCCCGGGACCGGAATTTTCGTGTCGGCGCCGATCATGGTCGACGGCGACGTACTTGCCGTCGCCGTGCTCAAGGTTGACAGTTTTGCGCTGCACGACATCGTGGCGGACCTCTCTCAGCGCGCGGGACGCGCGTTGCTCGTCGACCGATTTGGGGTGATCGTCAGCGACGCTATCGAAGGGCACGTGCAGACGGTCGAAAAGCCGACTAGCCTCCAGTTTCGACCGCTAGCCGACGTATCGCGGTACGTCCCTCGCTTCGAGGAGACCAAGCGCTACGGCGGGCCCGGCAGCAACAATTACCTCGATCGCATTGCGCAACCGTTGGCGCTCAACAAGCTGTGGGCAGACCTACGCACGCAAGCCACGGGCGCCAGTCAGTTCGGATTTCCGAGCACGGCGGGCGGAGAGGTACCCACGATGATCGGGTTCTCACCGGTGTGGTCGCTGTCCAGTGAGCCCTACGGGTACCTGGTTCTCGCCGAAGAGTCCGCCACCTTCCGCGCGCCGCTACTGGACCTGGGTCGCCAAGCACTGCTCCGCTTTGGCGTCGTGACGGTGGCGATCCTGTTCGTTTGCATGCTGCTTATTGGGCGGCTGACGCGGCGGGT
>JAESSZ010000765.1 GCA_016763875.1 Nannocystaceae bacterium | reverse complement strand
GACGTATGTTCGGCGTGAGCAGACGGAAACGGCCTTTGACCTCCAGATGGTGTGTCTGGCGGGTCGGCGAGCGGTGCTCGATGGCCTGAGTACGGCGCTCGCGGCTGGCCACGAGTCGGCGGCTAGCTTGGCCACGGATGCCTTGCAACGGCTTCCGGACGTCGCGGACTGCGAGGATACCGAGCGCTTGCTGCTTGGACTTCCGCCACCGGCGCGGCCGGAAGTTCGCCAGCGACTTGCTGAGCTCGAGGCCTCGCTTCACCGCTCGATTGCGTTGGGTGACTTGGGCGCTGTGGTCGATGCCGAGACACTGGCCGTCGAAGTGCTTGATACGGCCCGCGTGATCGGCTACGCGCCCTTCATCGGTCGGGCCTTGACTCAAGTTGGTGCAGCACAGGCGGCGAACGGTAAGGAGGACTTGGGCGTAGAGACGCAGTTGGCTGGCCTTGAGGAGTTGATGGCGGCCGGGGCCGACCTCGATGTCGCGAAGGCTGCCAGCCGTCTTGTGTATACGGTCTCTCAGCGTACCCATCGTTACGAGGCGGCGGACATCTTCTATCGCATCTCGCGAGCCGCCCAGCGCCGGGCGGGGGCCGGTGAGGGGATGCGGGCTTCCCTCCTCATCAACTACGGTCAATCATTGGCGTCACGGGGACGTGCCGAAGAGGGGCTCGAGATGGTCAAAGAGGGCGTTGAGATCTGCGGGCGGATCTACGGGTTGGACTCTCTTACGTACGCCCGCGCACGACTCTCGACCGGACCGGCGCTCTACGATCTCGGTCGGTACGACGAGTTGGCCCAGACTCACGATGAGGTCGTCGCCATTTACCACGCGCTCTACGGAGCGGACCATCCACAGACTCTCAGACTATTGCGGCGAACTGCGGTCGTGGAGTTCGTGCGTGGGGAGTTCAAGGTTGCACGGGCACAGTTCCAGCGCGCAATCGTGGCGGCTGAACGAGACCTTGGGCCTGAACACATCAGCGTGGTCGACCTGCGTGGCAATCTAGGATTGGTGTACACGGCCCTCGGCGAGTTCGATGCCGCCGCGGGCGAGCTGGATGTGGTTCTTACGCGCTACTCCCAAGAGTATGGAGAAACCGTGGGTGTAGGCGAGTACTTGATCAACCGCGCTGCGGTCGAGACGGCGCGCGGCCGCATGAGCGTTGCCGCCACGTTTCTTGAGCGTGCGCGCACGATCTATGCCGCTGCCCCCGACTTGGGTGGTCATCTCGGCACAGTCCTGATCGAACTTGGAGAGGTCGCGCTCGCCAGCGGTGACCCTATTCTCGCGGTCCAGCAGGCGACTCGGGGGTACAAGTTGATGCTGGAGGACTACGGCGTTGACCACCCTCGAACTCGGGCGGGGTTCATCAAGTTGCTCGATATCCTCATTCGAGCCGGGCGGGCCGACCTCGCGCGGGTGCAGCTCGACGGGTCGGCGGCGTTGGTCGCGGAAGCGAAAAGACCCGACCTCCGTGCCTCACTGGACTTCGTCCGGGCTCGGCTCACGTTCGCCGAACAGCCGTCGGTCGCGCGAGAAATGGCGGCGGACGCCCGCAATACGCTGGCTTTGGACAAATACAGATTCGTCTACCTTCGGATGCGTCAGGACATTGACAACTGGTTGGCCTCGCACGAGTGATATCCACCGGGAACGGAGTGCAGGCAGAACAGTGGCGTGCACGTCTAAATTCGAGTTGGTGTTCGCGTCCCGCGCGTCCTGGCAAGGACCTGGTCGATTGCCTCTACCGGTGCTGCATTGCTGGCGGTATGATCTGCTATGCGAGGTCGCCTTGGGGTCGGAGTCGCGGTGCTTGTGTCGGCCTGCTCGGTCACGACCGACGAGGGGAACTCGTTCGCAACTGGTCCGCCAGGACTAGGAAGTGGCACCGGGAGCGACGGCGCTGCCACCGATGGCGGCAGCGGTAGTGGTGGCAGTAGTGGAAACGGCGGCGGTAGTGGTGACGCCAGTGGTACGAGCGTCGATGGCGTCGACACAACGGCGACAGACGATGGTGATGGAAGCTATTGTCCGGCGTCGGGCGACGCATCGTCCTGCGCCTCTGGGGTTTGTGCGGTGGTCGATATCGCAGGCGTCGGACTGGCTGATATCGGCGTGTGCGGCCCCTGTGCAGTCGATGCAGACTGCCCGGGCGGTGTCTGCCAGCCGCCTGTCGTTGACTCCGACGGAGCGGTTTCCTCGCAATGCGTGTGAGCCTCAAACCGAAAAGGAAACCCGGACCCAAAAGGAAACCCGGACCCAAAAAAGGAAACCCGGACCCAAGGGCATCGTTTTCTGAAAGCTAAGGGGTGTCCTTGAGGGACACCCCAGCAAAGAGAAAAAGGAAACCCGGACCCAAGGGAGAAAAAGGAAACCCGGACCCAAGGGCATCGTTTTCTGAAAGCTAAGGGGTGTCCTTGAGGGACACCCCAGCAAAGAAGCACGCAACGCATCCGAATCGCGGCCGACTTACCCCGATGCGTGGCATCTTCGCGAATCGAGGCTAGCGCTGAGCGCCGGGCAGCCAATCGGGCGCGCGCAGCCAACCGCGCTCACGAAAGAGTCCGTGCTCGGCCGATCGTCCCCGGCGCCCGGGTCAAGATCACCCGGCGCTGCCATGACCGTAGGCTCTTGCTGACGCCCGCCGGTGAACCGGGAAAGGGCTACACCGGAGCGGCCATCACAGCATTCTACGCCTACACGCTCGCCAGGGCCCTGCTGAAGTACGGCGCGGACCTGCACGCCGGCGTCCAGATGGGCAACCATCTCCACAACGACATCACCGACCGCCTCGCTAATCGCCCGAACTTCAAGAACTCAGTGCACAGCAACCTCGCCCGCGGCATCAACGCCCGCCGCGGTCGCAACGATTCGCTGTTCGCTGGCGGCGGGTCGTGCGACACCCTCACGCCCGCCGACGAGCAGACCCTCAACGACTTGGCGTACACCGATACCAACCCGGTCGTCGCGGGCCTCGTCAAGTGGGGCCACCTATGGCCTGGCTTCACCACCTACGGCTGGAAGTTTGGCGAGACGCGGGTCTTTCGCCGGCCTAACTGGTACTACGACCCCGCAAACCCGGACAACCCCGAGTCCGTGGCGATCACGCGCGTGCGCCCGAAGATCCTCCTCGAACTTACCGACGACGAGCTGTTCGACAAGCTCATGGATCGCTGCCGCCAGCTTGAGCGCGACAAACAGGCCCAAATGAAAGCCGAAAATCGGCGCTTCATGGGTCTCAGCAAGCTGTCCAAGTCCAAGTGGTGGCGCAAGCCCTCCAGCTGGGAAGACAGGTATGCGGTCAAGCCAAAGGTCGCGTCGTCCGACAAGTGGAAACGCATCGCGGAGCTCGTGAAGAACCAGCACTGGGCCTGCGCGTACGCCAAGGCACGCGACGAGTATCGCGCGGGCGACGACCCCGTCTTCCCCTACGGCACCTACCTGCTCCGCGTCCGCTACGAGGTGCGAGTCGCTGACCAGCCCCCGTAACCCATACGACAGAACCGCTCGACAGCGTCGCACCACCGCTTCGCTGCCGTCGCGCTTTGGTTGTGTGCCGTCCCCGGCTGCACTCTCGGCCCTAGATGCTCCTCCGACGTGCATTTAGGGCCCACTTTTTTCGCCGTGCGTCCCACCGTGTGCCGGATGCGCCACCGACGCCGCCTGATCATCAATTTGAGCAGCGGAGACCTTGAGTCCGGGACCCATTATTGCGGAGACCTTGAGTCCGGGACCCATTTTTTTTTTTTCGGGACCCATTTTCCCCGCCATCAACAACAAGCTCGGGGTCCAGTGCCCCGCGACCATGGGCGGCTCCAGCCATTCCAAGTGGAGCACGGTGCGGCGCGGGAGCGTGGCCGTGCGTGCCTGGAGTCGAGTCAGACGAGCGCGCATCGCAGCCACCAAGGTCTTGGCGCGACCAGGCGTGCCGACCAGACCGCCGATCTTGATAATGTCTGCGAACAGAGCCTCGATGGTGTTTGGCGACAAAGAAACGATGCGAGCCCCCGGCCCCAACGTTCGCAGCGTGGCGCGCTCGACCTCCACGAACGGCACGGCGCACACGCTGCAGGTGTCCTGCGTGAGCACGAGCGTCGGTTGCAACTGGGCGAGTCGTACTTCGTCCACCGCGTAGATGCTGAGCCCCTCTTGAACCAGGCTGCGTACCTGGTCATCGATGGCCTGACTCTCGAGATTCCCATCGAGCCGGGAGGAGGTGAGCACGGGTTTGGTGCGAGCCGCGGGGGGGAAGTCGCACTCGTGTGACACGCCCACCACGGCATCGCCCAGACCCAACGCGTAACAGATCTCCGTGGCACTCGGGAGCAATGACGCGATACGTACGCCTGACACAGCGGCGGAGATAGTGCTTCGGAGCGGGCTTACCGGCAACCGAGACGATCCTAGGGGCTCGAGACACGCGCAGGGCGTGGCGGCGCTATGCTCCGCCGCATGTACGCAACGATCGTGGCGCAGATGAGCAAACAACTCGGTCAACTCGACAAGTGGCTTGAGGCCGCGGCAGGATTTGCGGACGACAAGAAATTTGAGGCGGACGTGTTCCTCGGCCTGGGCCTCGCGCCCAACCAGTTCGGGTTTGGGAGGCAGGTTCAGATCGCGTGCGACACCGCAAAGAAGGCCGCGGCGCGTCTGACCGGCAAGGACGCCCCCGTGCACGACGACAGCGAGCAAACCCTTACGGAGCTGCGTACCCGAGTCACCGACACCATCGCGTACCTGGACGGGTTCTCGGCCGCAGACTTCGATAACGCGGCGAGCCAAGTCATCACGCAGCCGCGTTGGAAGGGCCAGACGATGACGGGCGCGGACTTCTTCGTGGAGCACGCCATCCCGAACTTCTACTTTCACCTGACTACGGCCTACGCGATCTTGCGTCACAACGGCGTGGAACTCGGCAAGCGCGACTTCCTCGGCGCACTGACCAAGAGCGACCCCTCCTAGTTCGTGTCCGACGTGGCCGAACCGTGGGAGGAAACGCGTGCGCGCGCCGAGGTGCTCGGGTACCACCAAAGCACCAAGCACAACTTCGCGCGTTACGCCCGGGGGCCGAGGGGCCTGGATTGGGCGACGCAGCCCGATCCGTTCCTGCGCTTCGAGGGTGCGAAGTGCCTGCCGTTGGATCACATCCCACGGGGCGAGGACCCACAGTACGAGGCTGCGTTCGTTGAGGGGAATATTCCCCCCGCAGATCTCAATCGCGCGTCCGTGTCGCAGCTGTTTGGCGACAGCCTGGCCCTGTCGGCGTGGAAGCAGGCTGGTACGACGTCGTGGCCGCTGCGGATCAACCCGTCGAGCGGGAACTTGCACCCGACGGAGGGGTACCTCGTGTGTGGCCCGATCGAAGGGCTGTGTTCATCGCCCATGGTCGCCCACTACGCGCCGCGGGAGCACGCACTGGAGCGCCGTACCTCGTTCGAGATGGCGATGGGGCTTCTCGGCGGAACAGCGTACCACACCGAAGACGCTTCCCAGTTCTTTCCCGTCCGCACGTCGAGCCATATCGACAACGTCATTCGCATCCTCGCCAGCCTCCACATGGACGCGGTAGTGCTTCGCAGCAGCGAGGCCGGGGTAATGGAGCGGGCGTCGGCAGCCGAAGCGATCCCGGTCATCAACG
>JAESSZ010000764.1 GCA_016763875.1 Nannocystaceae bacterium | reverse complement strand
TGCTGGCCACCCAGCACGAAGCCCAGTACGCCCGCCAGCAGGCGATGTTAGCCAAAGAAAAAGCGTTCATCGCTCGGTTCGCGGCCCGAGCGAGCCACGCGGCGCAGGTGCAGTCACGCGTCAAGAAGCTCGACAAGATCGACAAGGTCCAGCCTCCACGGCAGCGCAAGGTCATCGACTTTGAGTTTCGCGAGCCGCCGCGATCGGGCACGGACGTCGCCGTACTCAAGGCGGTGAGCAAAGCCTACGGAGAGCACGTCGTCCACGCCGCGCTGGATTTTTCCATACGCAGGAAGGAGCGCTGGTGCGTGATGGGGATCAATGGCGCCGGAAAGTCGACGCTGCTCAAGCTCATCGCGGGCGAGGCCACGGCCGACCACGGCACGGTGAAGATCGGCCCCAGCGTAAAGATGGGCTACTTCGCGCAGCACGCCATGGAGGTCTTGGACCCGGACCTGACCGTGCTTGGGCAGGTAGAGGAGGCATTCCCGCGCGCCTCACAGGGCTCACTGCGCAGTCTCCTCGGGGCGTTTGGTTTCTCGGGGGACGACGTCGACAAGTACTGCCGCGTGCTGTCCGGTGGCGAGAAGGTTCGACTCGTCCTCGCCAAGTTGCTGTACGACCCGCCCAACTTCTTGGTCTTGGACGAGCCCACCAACCATCTCGACCTGGATACCAAGGCCATGCTCATCCGCGCGTTGGCGACGTACACGGGGACCATGCTGTTCGTGTCCCATGACCGGCAGTTCCTGGCCGAGACGTCCAACAAGGTGCTGGAACTCGGCAGAGGCGGTGCGCAGGTCTATGACGGCGGGTATACGCAGTACGTCGAACGCGCCAAGTACGAGGCGCCAGGCATGCGATGAACTAAACGGCCACTTGTGCGTCTTAGTATTCCATGGCGCGGAGACTGGTCTGGCTCTTCCTCGCGCTTGTGATCCTTCGACCGGCCTCGGCGTCCGCAGACGATAGGGTCAGCTTCGCCACGACGTCCAGGCTGCACCTTACGGGCGCGCCCGTGGTCGACCACAGCGTCACGGCGGTCTGCTCGGAGAGCACGTCGCGGTGCACGGTCATGCTCGCCTGGACTGTTCCTCCGGCTGAGGCCCCGCGCGAGGCGATGCTGTTTATGATCGATCCGACCGTCGAGGCCGTGACGGTCGACGGTCGACCTGTGGGGTTCACGATCGACAGCGACCAGGACGACCCGCTCGGAGCCAGCCGCGTTCGCTTCACGCTCCCCCTTCTCGGACCCCGGTTGAACTGCGACTGTCCGGCGTGCTCCCGCTGAGCCAGCGCCGCCTCGGCTGTAGCCTCAGCGGCTATCCCTTCGCCGAAGCCCGCCATCCGCTGATGCAGCGCGAGATTTTCGATGTGCAGTTCGACGCGAGCATCGGCGGCGTCGTCGAAGACCCGCCGCCGGTCCGCTACGAGCGGACACCGACGATCGACGTCGACATCCCACGGTCGTGGTCCCTCCGGCGGCGAACGTGGCACCTCGAGCAAGCGCGAAGGCGAACGCTGGCGAGGGCGCGAGGCGGCCAGTCCTATCTGCTGGCGACGAAACACCGCGTCGCTCACGGCCCCGTACTGGGTGCTGGCGCACGATTCCGCGGCCGAGAGGTCCGACCGTGGCTCCGTGGGGGATGGGAGTTCTCGACCGTCCAGTTCCTGGTTCACACGGTCGCCGTCGAGTCCGACCTTCGTCGGATCTCCATCGTGCCTTCGACCGAGATCGGCAGCCGCTCGCTGCTGCTCGTTCCCCCCCTCTCCGTTGGGGTCGGCGTCCCCGTCCGACTCGCGCCGCACGTACGCCCGGGTGCTCGCGTGTTCGGCGGGCTCAACTCCCGGTTCGTGTCGCTCGTCGGCGGCTACGACGTCCTTCCGCGCATGCGTGGTCGCCCGACCGAGCACGTCGGCTTTTTGGGGCTCCAGGCGAGCCTGTGACTGAAATGCAAAGGGCCCAGCTCAATCGCGCGCAGCAACGTGGCTGGTCCGGCCACGTGCGCACGCGCAGTCTCGCTACACGCCCGAGAACAAGGTGGCCTCATAGTCGACGGCACCGGTGACGCCATCCCTAAACTCGACGTGCACCGACTCATTGCTTGGATCGAACGTCATCACCAGCGTTCGGGGATCGCCGGCAGCGTACGGAAACTGACTGCCCCCAAGCAGGAACGCAGCCGGGTTCGTGTTGCCCGACGTCACGCAGATCTCGCGCATCGAGTCCCCTGCGCCAGGTCCTGGACTCGGCTGGACGTGGCTTACGTAGTTGGTGTGGATGTCACCGGTGACCCAGTAGACATTGGAGATATCCTCGTCATTGACGAAGTCGAGGATCTCCTGCCGCTGGGCCGGGTAGCCCTCCCACCGGTCTGATGCGGCGATGCCAAACCAGGGCTCGAGATCCGTGAAGGGCACCGAGTTGCAGATGACTTTGAAGCGACACGGACTATTGGCGATGCGATCCTTGAGGAACGCCATCTGCTCCGGCGACAAGTAGAGGCCTCCCTTTGTTGGGGTGCGTTCATAGCGGCTGTCGAGCATGATGAACTCGACAGTTTGTCCCCAGCTGAAGCTCCGCCACAACCGGTCCATCGAGTTGGTGCCCTCGATTGGCATGACCGTGTAGTAGGCCTCGATCGCATTTTCGATGCGCTCGACGTCCTCGGTGGAGCGCGCCCACGGGTCGACGGACCCGTTGTCGGTCACCTCGTGATCATCCCACGTCGCATACAGGCCAGTCTTTGGGTAGACCTCGCGATATCCGCCTGCGTGAAATCCACCCCAGGCCTCAAGGTACATCTCGTAGGTCCCGCCTTCAGAGAAGACCGTGTCCATGTACCCCATATCGCCCAGGTGAATCATGAGATCGTACTCGAGCCCGGCCTGGGTCGTCATTGTCGGCCATGTGAACGGAGCTTCGTTTCCTCCTGGCTCGTAATAGCCCCCGTTGCAGGATGCGAACGCAACACGAATCACCTCCTCCGAGTTTGCGCTGATCGCAGTGCGAACGTTGCCAATCAGGCTGCGCGTCTCAAAGTCCCCGGCAAAGAACGCGTAGCTGTACCAGGTTCCGGGCGCCAGTCCGTCGACCGGCACCTTGGCGAAACCGTCGTCATCCGGCACGACATCCGCTTCGTGTACCAAGATGATGTTGCCTTCGATCTGCGACTCTCGCCAAAGACGCAGGCTCTTGGGCTGCGCATCGTCGATGTAGATGGCGAGCAGCACCGAGTCCGGCTGCATCTCGCCGGCCATGACGGTACGCGGGAACATGTCCTGATCTTCGGGCACACCTCCGGGCTCGAAGGGGAACTCCTCGCCACCGTCGTCCACGGGTTCATCGCCGCCCGTGGTGCCAGTGTCGTCGTCTCCGGTGCTGTCGGTGCCAGTGTCGTCGGGATCGATGCCGGACTCCCCGCCTCCCGTGGTGCTGTCAGTCCCGCCGTCTTCGGATGCGAACGCGGTGTCAGAACTCCCTTCGTTCCCACCCGTGCTGCTCCCGGCAGTCCCGCCGGTGCCCGAGACATCGTCCCCGCTGCACGCTTGCAGCAAGACTGGCGTCGCGACGCATGCCGCCGAGAGTTCAAGAAACCGCCGCCGTGTTAGCGCGCCCGGATGACACGGGTTCGTCTCGCCGTTGTCCACGCAGGTTTCGGGGCGTTTGCTGGGCGTACTCTCGTCAGGCATGTCGTCTTCGCTCCTTGCAGACCAAGATAGTCGCAGACTGAGGATAGCACTGGGCCCAATCAGGATGCGGCGTTTTGTCCACCTCTTGGTGGCACTGCACCGGTCAAGGTGATGCAAGTTTCCAGGTCTCGGGGCGAACCCGTCGGGTCTCGCCGTCGCTCAGCAACAACATGCGGCCCTCTTCATCGGCGACGGTAGACACAGCGAGCTGTGCGTACCCAGCACTCGAAAAGTCTCTCCCGAGTTGCTTCAGGGGATAGCAAAGAAACCGATTGCAGGTCTCACTTCGCATCGAACGGGGCAAGGCGCAGCCCTGAGAACCGTGATAGATGCAGCTCCCCTGATAGGCGGCCTCGGGCACCCGATCCAGGTAGGACTCGAGGAGGGAAGCCTCGTTCGCCATTCTCTGTTCCGCTTTCACGCGCGAGAGAACAGCCCGGGTCAAATAGGCGTGGTTCTCGCCAGACTTGCAGCACGCGCCACGACATGTGCGGCACACAGCAAGAAGCGACGCATCATCGAGCGGAGTCGGGGTCTTCCGGACCCTCGTTCTGTCTATCCGTGCATCGAACGCAGCTTCAATGCTCGCTGCGAGCTGGTCTTTTCGGGCGAGCGTCACGGGCTCCATGTGGACCTTCATCGCGGGCAGCGCCACGAGATCGACCTTTTCGGGGCCCGCAAGCCTCAGGCGCTCGGCCACGCGGGTTCGGAGCTGGTGTTTCTCTTGCTCGTTCACTTGGTGTGCGCGCGTAACGTGCGTTGTGCGGCATGGTCTGCCCAGTGATTGAGATGGGGGTCGCGCTCGCCCATGGAGCGGGAGGATACTGCACCCAGGAGAAGACAACCCCCAATGAACGCATTTTCCCGGAGTTGGGAGCTGACCAAAGTCAGCTTCGGCGTGATCGGCAAGGACAAGGAACTGCTCTTGTTCCCGCTGATCGCACTCGGTCTTTCGATCGTCTTTTTGCTCGGTGCGCTGTACCCGACGGTGTTCATTCATATGGCGGACGATGGCAGCCCGGAGATGGGGTTCCTGCAGATCTCCGCCCTGTTCGTGACGTACCTGGGCCTGGCCTTTATCGGCACGTTCTCAAACATGTGCATCGTGTACACCGCCAAGAAACGTTTTGAAGGTGGCGATGCGACGTTTGGCGAGAGCATCAGTTTCACGATGAAACGACTGCATCTCGTGCTCGCATGGGCGACCATGTCCGCGACCGTCGGGCTAATCCTTCGTGGCCTTGACGAGGCGGCCGAGCGTGCGGGCGCGGTGGGGAGCATCCTCATCAGCATTCTGCGCAGCGTGCTTGGCATGGCGTGGGGGGCCATCACCCTGTTTGTGATCCCGTCGATGGTCTACAAAGGCACGACGCCGATCCCGGCGATCAAGGACTCCATTCGTGTGCTCAAGGAGTCGTGGG
>JAESSZ010000763.1 GCA_016763875.1 Nannocystaceae bacterium | reverse complement strand
TTTCTCTGCGGAGCGAGGTCGGGGTTGGGTCCACCTTCACTTTTGACCTTCCCATTTCCCGCGTGGCGGCGCAGACGCAGGTGTTTCGGGCCACGCCGCCAACCGTGGCCAAGCGTGCGCCAAAAAAAGAGGTGGTCGTCGACATCAAGGCGCGCACGGTCACGCGGAAGCAACACGCCCCCGACGACATCGGCGCATTGAAGGTCATGTTTGAGTCGGGACACCACGCGGACCCGCGCCAAACGTTGCGCGACGCCCACGCGACGGTTCAGCTGCTGGCCGCGCTGGTCGGTGGACCGGGCGGTCCGGTGGTCCAAGGGGCACTCATCTCGTTGCGCGGTGCTATCGAAGCTGAACTCGACCGGGCGGTTCGTGGCACCGCGGGCAGCTTGGACGAACTGGCGGCTAAGGCCAAACACACCCACGCGCTGGTGACGGCCGCGTTGGGGCGGGAGTCATGAGCGTGGTCGATATAACCGGGCCGGTACGGGTCATCCGGGCTGTGCGGTTCCCACTGCGCGTCAAGCTGTGGTTGTTCGCCAGTCTGCTGTTGATGGCGCACTTGGTCGCGGTGGGGTGGGTCGCCTTACGGCTCACGCGCGGTAGTGTCGAGACTTCGCAGCGCGAACTGCAGATCGCGGTGATCGAAAACGTGGCGTCGCGGATCGGCTACGAGTTCGCGAATGCGCAGGATGCCTTGGAGCTATTGGGGCGCACTCTGACCGACGACACGCTGGACGACGACGCGCGACTGAGCCTGGCCTCGGCCCTCATCGCGAGCAGCGAGGGATTGGACAACGCGGTGGTATTCGCCAGCGACGGCACCCTGATCACCCCGATTGTCGAAGAAGACGCGAAAGCCCTGGAAACGCCCACGACGTTGCCCGAAGCGTTGCGCCGAGTGGCAATTGACAAGGGGGTGGCGTCCGCGGAACCCGTGCTGGCGTTCGATGGCCCGCGAGTGCTCGTGGTCGTACCCATGCGAGCCCAAGGGGAGGTCACCGGATTTGCCGCGGCGCTGCTGTCCACGGCGGCGATTCAGGAAGCCGTTCAGAGGGAGGCCGAAGCCCATTTCAGTGACCCTCGGACCGCGCTCTTCGTCGTCGACAGGAGTCGGCACTACGTTGCGCACGGCGACCCGGAAGCATCGGCGTCGCTGCAATCAGCCGCACACGAGCCAGCGCTCGCGGGGCTAGATGTCGGTGCGCTGTCCGGCCTGCTGTCCAAAGCAGCCGAGTTTGAAGCGACTGATGGCACGACCATGGTTGGCACCATTGTTGGGCTGCCTCAGCGCGGGTGGACCGTCGTCGCGCAGGTCCCCCACGACATTGTTTACGGTCCGGTATTCGCCCTGCGTCGTGTTATCTGGGTCGCCGTTGCCATAGCGATTTTGGTCGCGCTGGTGAGCAGCATTGTGTTGGCGCGCCAGTTGACCTCTCCGTTGGCGCAGCTGTCTCAGTTCGCCGAGGCGCTGTCTCGACGCGAATTCGATACCAAGATCACGGTTGAAACCTCGGACGAACTCGCGCTGCTGGGCGATGTGATGGCAAAGGCTGCCCAGGACCTGCAGTCCAGCGAGAAGAAGATCCTAGCGGAGGAAGCCATCCGCGCCGATCTCCGTCGCTACCTTCCAGGTGAACTTGTCGACAAGGTCGTGAGTCGCAAGCAGAACATGGCTCTTGGGGGAGAGCTCCGGGACATCACCATCATGTTTGCCGATGTCGTGTCGTTCACGACGTTGACGCAGAAACTCGAACCGGAGGAGATCGTCGAGATTCTCAACGATCTGTTCACGATCATTACCGAGATCGTTTTTCGTCACGGGGGCACCGTCGACAAGTTCATCGGCGATTGCGTCATGGCGATGTGGGGCGCGCCCGGTGACATGGAGCACCACGCGGCGTCGGCCCTGGACGCGGCAGAGGAGATCAAGTCCTGGCTCGAGGCTGGCAACGCGCACTGGCAGGATCGCTTTGGGATCAAGGTCGAAGTCGCAATCGGCATCAACTCAGGGTCGGCCGTGGTGGGCAACGTAGGATCGACCACTCGTATGGAGTACACGGCGATCGGTGAGACGGTGAACATTGCGGCGCGCCTCGAGGCCATTGCACGTCCAATGCAGATCCTAGTCAGCGACGCGACCCGGGCGCTCGCCGGGGAGGGGTTCACATTTGTCCCCGCGGGCGAGCGAAGCCTGGCTGGGCGCGAAGAACCCATCACGTTGTGGGAGGTTGTGTCGTGAGCGCGGTACCCAATCTTGGTGTCGGGTCCATCGTGGACGGGCGCTACAAGATCGTCGGCACACTCGGCGAGGGCGGTATGGGCGTGGTGTATCGCGCGGAGCAGATCAACCTGCGACGATCGGTCGCGCTCAAGGTGCTGCTGCCCAGGTTTGCATCGCAACCGGAGTTCAAGCTCAGGTTTGAGCGTGAGGCTCGCGTTGCTGCGACCTTGCGTCACCCCTCGGCGGTCGAGATCTACGATGTCGGTGTCGACCGGGGCCTGGCGTTCATCGCGATGGAACTATTGGAGGGCTGTGAGCTCCGGGAGCTTCTGCCCGAGGGCATCGCACTGCCTATGGACCAGGTGATGGGCGTGGCGCAGGTCCTGGCCGATGTCTTCATCGCGGCGCACCGCGTGCCGATCGTTCATCGAGACCTCAAGCCCGAGAACATCTTCATTATTGGCGGCGATCTCGACCAGCACGACGTCAAGGTTGTCGATTTTGGACTCGCGTTCATCGCCGGGGTTGACGAACTCGGCCGGATGACCCAAGAGGGGCAGGTCGTGGGCACACCGGCCTATCTGTCCCCCGAACAGGCGCAGGGGCGCCGAATTGCGACGGCGAGTGACATCTACTCGATGGGGTGTGTGTTCTACGAGCTGGCCACCGGATGGCCGCCGTTTGTCGGAAGCTGGATGAATGTCGTGACCCAACACCTGCACGTGATCGCGACACCGCCCCGTGAGCGCGCATTGGCCGCGGGCATCCCCGGTGATCTCGATGCGTTGATCATGAAGATGATGTCCAAGGACGAGAGCGCCCGACCGACGATCGGGGAGGTCGCCGAGGCGTTGGCCAGCGTCGCAGGCACACTCGCGGGCGTGCGGCATCGGGGCCG
>JAESSZ010000762.1 GCA_016763875.1 Nannocystaceae bacterium | reverse complement strand
GTCAAAGGGGTGGATCCGCTACCGGTGATCTTCGATTCAAGGCTGCGCCTCGGCACAGCTGGCGTGGGCGAACTTCACCTGCTGCGCCCCACGACGTTGATCTTGCACACCACCCACGCTTCGGCGGCGGCGCGGCGACGCCTGAGCGCGACGGGGGTGACGCTGCTGGAGGTCGGGACTGACCCCGGTGGACACATCGATATTGCGTCGGCGTTGGACGCTTTGGGTGAGCGCGAAGTACGGTCACTCTTCGTCGAGGGGGGCGGGCGGCTCCACGGAGCGTTCATCGCGGCGGGCGCATGGCAGCGTTGGTTGCTGTACCAGGCCCCAAAAATCCTCGGAGAGGGGATCGCGGTCGTGGGTGGTGTGTCGTGGCAGACCGTGGCGGAGTCGCCCGTAGTCGAGGTCGAATCGCGTCGAATACTCGGCCCGGATCAACTGCTCGTCCTGCGGCCTGGTGTGCGCTCGCGCCGGGAGTGAGCGTGCGCTCGTTGGTGGCGGTCCCAACGCCCGGTGGCGTCCACCGATCGCCAGCGACGGCACCATGTTCGTGCTAAGCCAACCGTGATGTTCACCGGCCTCGTGCAGCAGTTGGGCACGCTCCTTGAGCGGCGTGCTGGCGCGGACCAGCAAACCCTCGTGATCGAGGCTGCACTTTCGCAGCGCGACCGGGTTCTCGGAGCCAGCGTCGCCATCGCGGGGGTGTGCTTGACGGTGACCTCGGCCACCGAGAGCGCGTTTGAAGTCCAAGCCGCATTCGAGACGCTGAGCAAGACGACTCTGGGCGCCAAGAGTGTCGGTGAACGGCTGAACCTCGAACCCGCGCTCCGACTTGGTGACGCGCTGGGCGGGCATCTGGTCTCGGGGCACGTCGATGGCGTTGGACTTGTCCGCAGCATCGAGGCCCGCGGTGACGCGCGACACGTATGGATCTCTGTCCCGCCGCCGCTCGTACCGTTCATCGCCGAGAAGGGCTCGGTGACCGTGGACGGGGTGAGCCTTACGGTCAACGACGTGGACGACACCGGGTTCAGTGTTGGGCTGATACCCCACACGCTCACGGCCACTACCCTGCATGGCTTGGCCGACGCCGCGCAGGTCAACCTCGAAGTCGACTTGCTCGCGCGTTACGTGGCGCGGCTGCTCGACAAGGGACCCTCGGCGGGCGGGCGCGACGGCTCGCAGCGCCAAGCCCTGACCGACGGCGGATGGAAGTAACCGACTATGAATGACAACGAACGTCTCGCTCGAGTCGCACATGGGCTCAAGGTAATTGCCGAGGGCGGCATGATCGTCCTCGTTGACGACGAGGACCGTGAAGACGAGGGTGACCTGGTCGTCGCCGGCAGCCACTGCTCGGCCGAACACGTCAACTTCATGTGTACCTGGGGGCGCGGTCTGATCTGCGTTGCGCTGTCGGAGGCCCGCGTGGCGGACCTGCGCTTGCCGATGATGGTGCCCACCGATCCGGGCAACATGGGCACGGCGTTCACGGTCTCGGTCGAGGCACGCGAGGGCGTCACGACGGGGATCAGCGCGGCCGTCCGTGCGCAGACGATCCGCGTTTGTGTGGACGCGAGCCAGGGCGCCGACGATCTGGTCAGCCCTGGCCATATCTTCCCGCTCCGGGCTCAGCGCGGTGGCGTGCTGGTTCGCTCGGGGCACACCGAAGGGGCGGTCGACTTGGCGCGTCTGGCTGGCCTGCCACCCGCGGGCGTGATCTGCGAGATCATGCGAGACGATGGCGAGATGGCGCGCATGGACGACCTTGAAGCGTTCGCCGCGAAACACAAGCTACCGATCATGTCGATCGCCGAACTCATCGAGTACCGACTCGAGCGAGAGGTCCTCGTTGAGGAGATCGAGCATGCGCCGAGCGCTGGCGGCATCACACCCGCCGCCCTTGGCCTGCCCAACTTGGAGGGGTGGACGGTGCGGTCATTCCGCTCCAACGTCTCGCCGGTCAACTACTACCTGGCTCTGTGCAAGGGCGATATTTCGCCCGCAGGGGGGGCGGACCCGGTCTTGGTCCGTGCCCAACAAGCGAGGGTCTTGGGCGACGTGTTTGGTTTCGGCATTGATGGCGACGATTCGGGTCGTCGTCTGCGGGCGGCCCTGTCTCAGATTGAGACCGCCGGGCGTGGCGTGTTCTTGTACGTCGTGACCCCCACGTCCCAAGACGTTGCGCAGGTCTTGTCGCGAGAGCCGGCCGTCGAGATGCCTGGCCTCAAGTCCGCTGAGCAGGGGTTCCGCCAGTTTGGCCTCGGGGCTCAGGTCTTGCGAGCACTCGGTCTGTCGAGCATTCGAGTCATGACCAACAACCCACGTAAGATTATCGGGTTGGGCGGCTTTGGCATCGATGTGGTGGGGTCGGTTCCAATCGAAGGAGCTCCGTAGAACGGTGGACGCCTCGCGCACCGATCCTGTGAAACCACCGGTGGCGCCGACCGAGGGTCCGCGTGTGCTGTTGGTCGTTGCGGGCGGCATCGCGGCGTACAAGGCGCCCGAACTCGTGCGTGCACTGGTGCGTCGAGGTATGCAGGTTCAGGTCGTCATGACGAAGGCCGCGGCCGCATTCGTGACCGAGATGTCGCTCAGCACGGTGAGCGGGCGGCCGACTCGCACTTCGCTGCTCGATCCGGCGGCCGAGGGCAGCGTGGGCCATATTGAACTGGCGGACTGGCCCGACCTGGTGCTCGTGGCCCCTGCGACCGCGAACTTGTTGGCCCGTGCCGCGCTTGGGTTGGCCGACGATCTTGCGAGCACCGTGCTGCTGGCCACGCGCGCGCCGCTGCTTTGGGCGCCAGCGATGAACACCAACATGTGGCAGCACCCCGCGACGCAAGACAACCTTGTGCGGCTCGTCGGGCGCGGTGATCGTTTCGTCGGGCCCGATCGTGGTGCGTTGGCCTGCGGTTGGGTTGGGCGCGGTCGCATGGTCGATCCCGAGGTCATCGCCGACGAGGTGCAGGCGTGTCTGACCGCCAAGCCGCGCGAGAGTTGGGCGGGGAGGCGTGTCCTAGTTTCTGCCGGTCCCACGCGAGCCTACTTGGATCCGGTTCGTTTCCTGAGCAACGCATCCACGGGCGCGATGGGCTTTGCGTTGGCGGAGGAGGCGGCACGTCGCGGCGCCGAGGTGACGTTGGTGGCGGGCCCCGTTGAGCAGGCGAGCCCGCCGGGCGTGCACCGGATCGATGTGGTCACCGCCGAGGAGATGTTGCAGGCGATGGATGCCGTGCTGGCCCAACACCCGCAGGACCTTGTCGCGATGGTGGCCGCGGTCAGCGATCTGCACGTGGTCGCGCCTGCCACTGACAAGTTGCCCAAGCTCGCGCTGCAGGCGATGCTCTCGGGCGGCGCGTGGACCCAGGGGGTCGACGTGCTCGCGACGCTCGTTGCGCGCTACGGTGCAGACACATTGTTTTTGGGTTTCGGCGCGCAAACGCTGCCCCCGACCGTCGTCAGTCCTCACGCCGTCTCCACGGCTCTGGCGGCCGTGGGAGAAGAAAAAATGGCGACGAAGGGATGCGACGCGCTGTTCGTGAACCGGGTGGGGGTTCCCGAGACAGGGTTCGCGACGCCGACCAACGCGGGGGTCTTGCTCACGCGCCAAGACGACGGCACGGTGCAGGCCACCGACGCCGGACCACCCGTTGCCAAGAAGGCCCTCGCAGCCTGGATCCTGGACCAACTCAGCACCCGCGTCTCGACGCCATGACCGAGCCCTACGACCTTCCACGGCAACTTGCGCGCACACTGGGGCATCTCCAGCGCACGTGGGACCTTCAGTACGTTCCGGCGGGGACGGCCTGCGAGGCCCCGGATGTCGTGGCGCACTCCGATGTTTCGTCAGCGGCGCCGTCGGTTGCGGCGGCGTCCCTCCGTCGCCCTACTGCTGCAGTCGACACGAAGATCGACACGAAGCGCGAGACCAAGGAAGCCCTACGCGCGCAGGCGCAGGCGTGGAGCCCGGCGGTAAAACTCGAGTACCTCAAGCGCAAGAACGTGGGCGACTGCACGCGCTGTGCACTGTCGCGGAGTCGGACCAACATCGTCTTTGGGGTGGGGGCGGCCGAGGCCCGCATCATGTTCGTGGGCGAAGCGCCGG
>JAESSZ010000761.1 GCA_016763875.1 Nannocystaceae bacterium | reverse complement strand
GCGGCACTTCAAGGGGACGGTGGGCAAGTCGATGCCGCAATAGCGTCCGCCAACGAGGCGATTTCCATCTACGCAGAGATCTACGGCGGCGCTTGTGTCTCCATGGCGCCAGCGATAGGGAACATCGGCTACGCACTCGCTCAGACCGGTCGGTACCGCGAAGCGTACGACTGGCACAGCCGCGCGTTCACACTCCTTGAGGAGCGGCACGGACACGGGCACCCCGAGACCGCAACTGCGCTGCTCAATCTCGGCGTCGCGGCGTTCGGTATGGGTGATCTCGATCTTGCGCGCCAACACTTCGAGACCAGTCGCGACATCGGCCTACTACACTTTGGGCACAACAACTCAAGCGTGGGATTCTCCATCTCCAGCCTGGCCGACATCGCGATCCAAGAAGGAAACTACGTCGAGGCCCTGCCCTTGCTGACTGAGGCGTTACGCGTGCTCGATGAGACCGTGGGCCCGACTGCAGGTGCCACCCTCCACGCCCGGTTAGCCCTCGCCGACGTGCGCCGAGAGCTTGGCGAGGAGGACCGGCCTTGCCAAACCTACGCGGACGTCGAAACCCTCGCCGTGGATAACCTGGGGCAGCATGGTGTGATCGCCGACGCCCTCGCAGGCCAGTCGCAATGCGCGTTGACCCGCGGAGAGCCGTTGGCCGCCGTCGCGTTCGCGGAGCGTGCGATCGAGGTCGGCGATGCGGTTGCGTGGCCGCCATCTGCGCGCGCCGGGTTTGAACACAACCTGGCGGAGGCGTTGAGGGCAGTCACACCCCGTCGGGCGACCGAGGCTCGCAGTGCGGCCGAGCGGTCACGAGCGATCGCCGAGCAGATGGAGGATGCGCAAGCGGTGGAGCGAGCCAGCACATGGTTGGCTGGACATGCGAGCGCAGAGTGAACACGCTAGGAGTTCCTGTTTTGACTGACACCATGCTTACACGCCATTGCTCCCGTTGTTTACTCCTGACCACCCTCGCCGCCGCCGGGTGTGGAGATGATAGCGGCGCGGCGAACGTAGGCGACAACGACACGGCGACGGCTGCGGCCTCCACGGCAGTGGCGACGTCCGACGCGAACGAGACCGCCGCTGCGGATTCCAGCTCGGGCAGCGCGCAGGATCCGTGCACAGTGACCGCCGAAGCTGCCCGCGATTGCGTGGAAAAGGATCGCTACGTCGAGGACCTGACGTTCATCGCCGACGTCCGGGCACCCGGTTCAGCCCACTGGCAAGAGGTGCAGGATCTGTGCGCGGACAGGCTCACCGATCTTGGGTACGAAGTCGATCTGTTTGAGTACGGCTCGGGCGTCAACGTGGTGGGCCGCAAGGTCGGGACGACGGCGGCCGAGGAGATCGTCGTCATCGGGGCACACTACGACCACATTCCCGATTGTGTCGGCGCGGACGACAATGCGACGGGTGTCGCGGGCGTGCTGGAGATAGCCAGGGTGCTCGCGGATGGGTCGTTCCCCAGAACACTGATGGTCGCCTGCTGGGACGAAGAGGAGCAGGGGTTGCTCGGATCGATAGCCTTTGTCCAGTGGGCGGTGGCCAGCGCAGCCGACATTGCGATCTACTTCAACTTCGACATGATCGGTTTCGCCAGCGATGAGCCGGACAGCCAGGCGTTTCCACCGGGGATCGATCTGCTGTTTCCGACGCAACTGGCCGAGGTAGAGGCCAACGACAATCGGGCAGACTTCGTGGTGGCTATCGCCGACGAGTACGCGCACGACCAGATGGTCTCGCTGGAGATGCACGCAAACGCAGTGGGCCTGCCGAACCTTGTGGGCCAGCTGAGTGCCACTCTGAAGAACGAGGATCTTGTGGCGGATCTGCGACGGTCAGACCATGCGCCATTCTGGGTAGCAGACTTTCCGGCGATCTTCTTGAGCGACAGCGCAAACTTTCGGAATGGCGCGTATCACTGTTTGAATGGGGAGGACACGTTGGATACGTTGGACCATGACTTTGCGACGGGGGTCGTGCAGGCTACGGTTGGGGCAGTCGTAGACGCCTTGAACGGCCTCTAGACGCAGCGTGCCGCGACCCGCACACTCAACCATGATGCCGCCACGCACCGTCGCCCGCACACTCGGTCTCCTACTGTCGCTCGGGCTATTGGGACTCGCGTGCCACGAGGAACCCGTGGATTGTGCCAATGGCACTTGCGTGTGTCCGGCGGGGCAAAGCTGCGACATCGAGTGCGCGGCACCGCCTTGTCACGTGGACTGCGAGCCGGATTCGAACTGCAACTCACAGTGCGCCAACGGAAGCTGTACCTGCCGCGAGTCCGCAACCTGTACGTTCTCGTGCCTCGCACCACCGTGCCATGTCATCTGCGAGGGCGATCATCCGCAATGTGATGGCGCGTGCGCCAATGGCGAGTGCACATGCGGGCCCGACAGTCGCTGCGATTTCGTGTGTGACGCACCACCGTGTCACGCCAACTGCGGCGCGGGATCGTCCTGCTCGCTGCAGTGCCCGGACGGCCTCAACGGCAACTGCAGTCTCGACACCTGCGACGGCGGGGCCATGAGCTGCCCCAACGGCACTACGGCGGTCTGCGGCGTGCCGTGCCCGGAATGACGACCACCGCATCGTTCCAGAGGATCCGCGAGGCCTGGTCGCGACCCAGAGTGATTCCGGCGTCTGTGTACGAACGAATGCGGAGTTCGTCATCGACGACATTTCGTCATACAACCGATATCCCGGTAGTCCTGACGCCGAAATAGCGATGCGACGCTGTGCCTGGGCGAGTTTCTCCCTTGGTTTCGCGGCTCTCCGGGCCGGCCCATACTCTGCAAGGATGTCGGCAGATGCTCCGGCTGCCCTCCACCCCATCGCTTCTCCGCATCGCTGCGTCGCTCTCATTGGGCATGCTCACGGCGTGCGCGGCAACGCCTGCAGCCGACACGGCCGCCCCATCGGCAGACGCGTCCAACGACGACTCCGAGCCGGGATCCGGCCTCCGACCCGGCCAAGCCAAACCGAACGCGGCCTGGTGGCCGGACTCGTTGAACCTCGATCCGCTGCGGCGGAACGAAGCACGGTCCAATCCGCTTGGCGATGACTTCGACTACGCCAAAGAGTTCGCGACGCTCGACCTCGACGCAGTCAAAAAAGACATCAGCAAGGTCCTGACCACTTCACAGGACTGGTGGCCGGCGGACTACGGAAACTACGGGCCGCTGTTCATTCGCATGGCATGGCACAGCGCGGGCACGTATCGCGTGACCGACGGGCGCGGCGGTGCCAACGGCGGCCAGCAGCGCTTCGAACCACTCAATAGTTGGCCCGATAACACCAACCTCGACAAGGCCCGGCGACTGCTCTGGCCGGTCAAAAAGAAGTACGGCCACGCTATTTCCTGGGCCGACCTCATGGTGCTCACCGGCAACGTCGCGATGGAGTCGATGGGCTTTCAGACCCTGGGCTTTGCGGGTGGACGCGAAGACGAGTGGTCACCAGAGTTGGTCTACTGGGGCCCGGAGACGAAGATGCTCGGCGACAAGCGCTACCACGGCGATCGCAAGTTGAAGAAACCGCTTGGTGCGGTGCAGATGGGCCTCATCTACGTCAACCCCGAGGGACCCAACGGCAAGCCCGATCCCCTTGCCGCGGCCAAGGACATTCGCGAGACGTTCGGCCGCATGGCGATGAACGACGAAGAGACCGTCGCACTCATCGCAGGCGGGCACACGTTTGGCAAAGCCCACGGCGCACACAAACCATCGGACTGCGTAGGCTCGGAACCCGCTGCCGAAGGCGTGGCCGCGCAAGGCATGGGCTGGAAGAACAAGTGCGGCAAGGGCAACGCCGAGGACACCGTCACCAGCGGCCTCGAAGGGGCCTGGACCATGACCCCAGCGCAGTGGAGCACCCTGTTCCTCGACAACCTGTTCGGGCTCGAGTGGGAGCTGACCAAGAGCCCAGCGGGCGCAAAGCAGTGGACGCCCAAGGGAGGCAAGGCATCGAACACGGTTCCCGATGCACACGACGCGTCCAAGCGGCACGCGCCGATGATGTTGACCACCGACCTCGCGCTGAAGTTCGACCCGAGCTATCGCGAGATCGCGCTGCGCTTCCGAGAGCACCCAGACCAATTCGAGCTCGCGTTCGCCAAGGCGTGGTTCAAGCTCACGCACCGTGACATGGGACCACGCGCGCGCTACCTGGGCTCAGACGTGCCCAAGGAGGTGATGGCGTGGCAAGACCCGATTCCCGAAGTCGGCCAGTCGGCGCTCGGCGACGCAGACGTCGCGCGCCTGAAGAAGGACGTGCTCGCCACTGGGCTGCCGGTCTCCGACCTAGTTCGCACCGCGTGGGCCTCGGCGGCGTCGTTCCGCGGCAGTGACATGCGCGGCGGCGCCAACGGTGCGCGCGTTCGGTTGGCCCCGCAAAAAGACTGGGCCGTCAACGATCCCAAAACCCTGGCGAGCGTCCTGGCGAAGCTCGAAGGCGTGCAGGCGGCCTTCAACAAATCGCAGGGCAAAAAGAGTGTGTCCTTGGCGGACCTCATCGTGCTCGCTGGCGCGGCGGCCATCGAGAAGGCCGCGAAAGATGCTGGCGTGGACATCCAGGTTCCATTCAGGCCCGGCCGGGGTGACGCCAGCCAGGAGCAGACCGACGTGAAGTCCTTCGGCTACCTTGAGCCCGTCGCGGACGGATTCCGCAACTACGTCGGCGCGCCCAGCGAACTCTCACCCGCCCAGCGCCTGGTCGACAAGGCGGACTTGCTGGGACTGACCGTGCCCGAGATGACCGTCTTGGTCGGCGGCCTGCGAGTCTTGAACGCCAACGCGGGCGCGACTGCACACGGCGTGTTCACCAAGCGACCCGGCACGCTCAGCAACGACTTCTTCGTCAACCTGCTGGATATGAACACGCAGTGGAAAGCAGTCGAGGGGTCGGCGCACTTCGAGGGGCGGGATCGCAGTAGCGGCGCCGTCGTGTGGACCGCCACCGAAGTCGACCTGGTGTTCGGCTCTAACGCCGAGCTTCGTGCTGTGGGCGAGGTGTACGCCTTCGATAACAACGAGAAGTTAGTCACCGACTTTGTCGCAGCGTGGACCAAGGTGATGAATGCGGATCGCTTCGACGTGAAGAAGTAGGTGCTTGGGACTCGCGCGCCGTACCTTCACCGAGAGGTCGGCGCCGTGTCGGGCGTAAAAAACTCCCCAGAAAACGTAGGCAGAGCACGCGCAGTCAAGCGCTGCGATCCGTGCGGCAGTAGAGTTGCCGCCGTGGCTCCCCAGACCGCTTGGGCTGAACGCATCCTTCGGGTTGTAGACCACATCCAGGGTCATCTGGACGAGCCCCTGAAGCCAGAGGTACTCGCGGAGCTCGCCTCGTTTTCACCGCACCATTTTCATCGCGTATTTCGCGGGATGACCAACGAGTCGCTCATGGGATTTGTCCGTCGGCTTCGACTAGAGCGCGGGGCCCAGCGACTCAAGTTCGGAACGGCATCGGTCACCGCCATCGCCCTTCAGAGCGGCTATCAAAGCCACGAAGCTTTCACGCGGGCATTCCGAACTCGTTTCGGAACCAGCCCCAGCCGCTTTCGAGAGGATCACCGCGCGACGACTGATGGCACCGATATCGCCTGTCGCACCGAACCCGCCCGAGTATGCGTCGCCCTGCGCCATGTCGGCGACTACCGATACTGCGAACAGTCATGGGGGGCGCTCGAAGAACGCCTTGCCGCGGCCGGTGCCGTCGGACGCGTTTCGGTGGGGCTGGTCTACGACGACCCCGACGTCACGGCGGCGGAGCTGCTCCGCTACGACGCTTGCGAGGTCTTTGACGAGTCGTCGATACCAGACCCACTGCCCCTCGACTGCACGACGCGCACGATCCCAGCGGGCCGATACGCGGTCGCCCTGCACCGAGGTCCCTACGAAACGATTCTATCGACCTACACCAACTTGCTCGGCCGGTGGCTCCCCTTCCGCGACTACGAACTCGCGGATGAGCCCGTGGTCGAGGTCTACCTCAACGAGCCCGGAACAACAGCGCCCAACGAGCTGCGGACAGAGGTCTGCGTTCGGATCAAATAGGAGACAGGACCCATGGACAACCCAAGCATCATTTCCCACGTTTCGATCGGCACCAACGACTTCGAGCGATCCGTCGCTTTCTATGACGCGGTTCTGGCGACGATCGGTTGCAAACAGCAGATGACCCATCCGGGGGCCGTTGCGTACGGCAAGGTTTTCCCGGAGTTTTGGGTCCAGAAACCGCTGGACGGCCACGAAGCCACGCGCGGGAACGGAACGCACTTCGGATTCAATGCGGCAAATAGAGAAGAGGTCGATGAGTTCTTCAAGGTTGCCATCGCCTCGGGTGCGACCTCCGACGGCGCCCCTGGGGTTCGCCCCGAGTACTCTGACGCGTACTACGGATGCTTCGTCTTCGATCCAGACGGCCACAAGATCGAAGCGACGTACTTCGACACGGGCGGCGCGTAAGGGGCTTACGCCGTGGGACGCCTACGGGGTCGCAGCACGCAATGCGTCCCGATAGTGCGTGGGCGTTTGCCCATGCCACCCGCGGAAGGCGCGGAAGAACGACGCCTGCTCCCGGTAGCCGAGTAGATACGCGATCTCGGCGAGGGACAGAGTTGGGTCGGCCAGGTACCCCCGCACCAGGCGGCGTCGTGTCGACTCGAGTACCTCCCCGAAACTGAGGCCTTCGCCCGACAGACGCCGCTGAAACGTACGGGCCCCCAGACCCAGTCGCCGCGCGACGGTCTGCATGGTCACCTCACCGGTTGTCAGACCGTCTCTAATCGCCGTCCGCGCGGCCCTCACCGTTTCTGATTCACCGTCGTCGGCCAGCGACCCGGCGCGCTCCAGCAATTTGGTGAAGTACTCGGCCAACTCGGCATCGGCACACGCGACGGGAAAATCCAACGTGCCTGCGTCGTACTGTAGTGCCGCGCGCGGGGCCCCAAGTTCGAGGCGTGCCCCCGTGAATGCTTCGAACGCGGCTCGCTCGCCCGCATCCACGGTCGCGCGGCGACTCCACATCGTATGCGGCATCGGAGCTCCCGGAGCGCTTTGCTTGAGCAGCGTGGCGGCGACCAACATCGTGTAATCAGAGATGAGCTGGCTACCCAGACGCGCAGGACCGAAGCGGTCCTCCTCGAACGTGAAGCTTGTGTCATCGACCCGCGACTCGTAGCGCGCCGTGCGGTTGGTTAGGTGCTGGTACCGCTGGTGGCACGACAGCGCTTCGCTGACCGTTGCGACCGTTTTGCAGGCAAGGCCCACCACCCCAAGCGACGGCAGCGTGTGCAGGCCCGCCGCGGCCACAACAAACTGCGGGTAGTTGGGCTTGGCGAACATCAGCTCCATGTGCGCGTACGTGGCACTGCCTGGGACGCTCGCCCCTTCGGCATCCAGGGTCGCGCGAGTGAGCCCGGCATCGGTCGCGAGTTCAGCCTCGGAGGCGCCAAAGTGCAGCGATGTTTCGTAAGCCGGCCGGACGTTGGTTACGGCGATAGCTCCCTCGGGGAGAGGCTCGACGGATGCGTTCACGGTCGGGCCGCCTCGCGTTTGTCCGGATAGGACAGCACGATGGCACCTTTTGCCACTGCCGCCCGGCCGTCAAGCGGGGCAGGTTACGTGCATGTCAACGACTGCTTGTGATGGGTCTGTGTCGGTGTGGGCCAGCGTTGGACGCTTGGCTCGGCTTGCCGTTTTGGGCGGCGTCTCGGGGCTAGCCGGGTGTGCGACGTCGCCCAGCGCCCAGTCTCGGGTCCCGGAACTACAGGCGCTCGCAACCAGTCCCGAAGCTGCTGGAACGTTGGTGTACCGCGGCGAGGTCTTCGCACCGAAAAGGGACGGCGCAGTATTCGAGTACGAGCGACGCGTCGCGGGGCGCGGAGACGCGATGGTTTCGACCCATGTCTCGTTCGATACAGCACACACGTTGGCCGTGGTGCACGTCGCTGAGCACGGGGCTGAGTACGCCGTGCGCCGCTTCGACAGCCTGCACGCGCAGACCGGCACGTCCGGGACGATGCAGGTGGACGCGCAGGGCGACCTTCACTTCGAGGTCTTGGACAACGGGCGCCGCCGGACCCGGACTGAACGTGCGTCGAACCCAGTCGTGGTCGGGCCCACCTTGTTTGGCTACACCCTGGCGCACTGGGACGCCCTCGTGGCAGGGGACGCCCTCGATGTTCAGTTTGCGGTCGTGGAACGCGCGCGCACCTACGGGTTTACGTTAAGCGTCTCTGCACACGACACCCACACGACCACTGTCGCGATGCGGGGCCGGGGCGCGATGACACGGATGGCGGTGCCGACGATGCATCTCGTGTTCGACACCGCGTCCCGCAAGATCCTGAGGTACGAAGGTCGTGTGCCGCCGTTGCTGTCGCGGGGCGGAAAACTCAGACCACTGGATGCTCGGGTCGAGTACTCGTTTGCAGCGGTCGGGTATCGGTGAGCGAGCGCAGGGACCGAGCGTGGGAATTGCGCGTATCCGCTCGCGCACGCCGTGCCAAATCAGAGAACCCAGCAACCTCGGTATGATCAATATTCCTACTTGCGTTCCAGTCCTCCATCAATAAACCCATTATTCATGCCCGGTCTTCACGGACGAAGAACCGGAATATCTACACGGAGGTGGGAACGATGGCGAAAGAGAACGAAAGTAGCGACATTGGCAAGGTCAACGACATCCCGGTGGGAATATCACGGCGCGAGCTGCTGACCAGCGCGACGACTGGCTCGGCGATGCTGGCATTCGCAGGATCTGCGGCGGTCCTCGCGGCACCAGCGACCGCAAAGGCGGAGGTCATCACCCCAACCCACCGCATCAAGCGCTACAGGAACGCCTGGAAAGTCCGCACCCACGCGGCAACCAAGCAGTTCTTCGAAGCACTCTCGCGGGGCACCCAGCCGACCAACGGGGACGACGAACTCTACGACGACTACCGCGCCAGCTTTCACAAGTGTCTGCCGCAAGACGACTACGGTGAGGTCGACACAGCCGCATACGAGTCGCTTCGAGACGCCTTCAACAGCGGCGACCCGGACGACTTTGAGGACGTGACGCTGAGCGCAGAGTCCGATCGGCGTCTGACCAACCCGCAGGCTGCCCTCGCCTTCAATCTCACCGGAATCGACCCCCACGCGACCCGAATGCCAGCGGCGCCCGCGTTCGCGAGCGAGACCGCGGCGGCCGAAATGGGCGAGGTCTATTGGCACGCACTTCTCCGTGACGTGCCGTTCGCGGAGTACGGCAGCGACCCGCTCGTCGGGCAAGCGCTCACCGACCTCAATGGGTTCTCCGCAACCGTCGGGCCGAAATCCGGAGGCCTCGTCACCACCAGTACGCTATTCCGCGGCGAGACCCCCGCCGACTTGGTTGGACCGTACGTCTCCCAGTTTCTGGTCAGGGACGTGAAGATGGGCCAGGCGCTCATCGTTCAGCGCTACCCGACGCCGGACGCAACGAACTTCATGACGGATCACGCGCCTTGGCTGGCTATCCAACGTGGATCTGCGCCAGCGACCGGCATCGGCTACCTCCCTGGCGATCGGTACATCTACAGTGCGCGGGCACTCGGCGAGTACGTGCACATCGACGCGCTGTACCAAGCCTATCTGTTCGCGACACTGATCAGTTTCGGCTTCGGCGGCAACGCGCTTGCATCCAACGCGTACACCGGGAGCGCGAGCCAGAGCGATTTTTCGACCCTCGGCGGCCCCGACATTCTCGACACCGTAGCGCATGTCGCCAACTTGTCTCTGCGCGCGGCGTGGTACCAAAAGTGGGCAGCGCACCGACGGCTTCGCCCCGAGACGATGGCCGGACGGGTGCACTTCGAGGTCGAGGACGAGCGCGACTACGGGCTCTCAAGCGAGATTCTATCGTCCGACGCAGTCGCAGAGCTGCAATCGTTGAACGGCAACGCTTTCCTTCCACTCGCGTTCCCCGAGGGCTCCCCTACCCACCCGGCGTACCCCGCCGGTCACGCCACAATCGCTGGCGCCTGCTGCACGGTGATCAAGGCGTTCTTCAACGAGGACTTCGTGATTCCCAACCCTGTGGTCGCGACGCCCGATGGGCTGTCGGTTGTGCCCTACATCGGCGACGACCTGACACTAGGCAACGAGGTCAACAAGCTCGCCAGCAATATCTCGCTCGGGCGCGACCTGGCCGGCGTGCACTACCGTTCCGACGGCGTCGACGGCATTACCGTCGGCGAGGACGTCGCCATTCGCCACCTGGCCGATCTCTCGCGCACCTACAACGAAGACCACGAAGGTTTGACCCTGACGCGCTTCGACGGGCAGGAAATCCTGATCGCCGGCGGCGATGTCTACGAGACCTAGCGGGCATCAGCGGGTTGTCGTCGCTCTCACCGACGCCAGCCCCCCAACCAAGGGCCGGTGAACGCGAACCATCGCCGATGATCCTTGCAGTGGTGCAGCGCGTGGGTCCTTCGAACCCACGCGTAGTAACGCGTGCTCGGCCGAACGCGCGAATGGGTCAGCAAATGCACCCAGCCGTTGAGCAGGCCGCCGACATGGAACGCCAGGGCCGCCGACAGCCCGGGCCCCAGTCCCAGCATGGCGGGCATCAAGACCCACGCCACCAACGCCAGAGCACCCAAGAACGGCGCGGGCGTGAAGTGTTGGCCCCACATCTCCCCGTCCTGGAACACAGGCTCGGGGTGTTCGTTCTTCACCGAGAAGATCGGACCAGTCGTGGCTTTTCAACTAGGCCGGGCCCCGCGCTATGCTCTGGTCGATGTTGCGTAGATCTGGATTGCAGACCATGCCGCTGTGCCTTGCGCTGGGGCTGATGCCAGCTTGTGGCGACGACTCGGACAGCGACGCGGGTGATACGGAAGGCGTGGGTGATACGGAAGGCATGGGTGACACAGAGGGCGACCCCTCAGCGTCCACCGGCCGAGATCCGACGTCCGCCACAGTGCCCACCTCACCGTCGACCGACAGCGGACCTGCCACCAGCGGGGATGCAACTGCGGCTGAGGAGTCGAGCGGCGGGCCCGTGCTCCCCGACGAGTGCACAGTCGACGAGATCGAACTGCTAGAGCTGACCAACCAGTACCGAGTGAAAAACGGCCTTCCTGCGATTCCGATCGCCCCCTCGCTTTGCATCGTTGGGCACACGCACGCCGAGGACCTCGCGCTCAACAGCCCGAACGCCATGCCGCAGTGCAATCTGCACAGCTGGTCGGAAGCGGGTTCATGGAGCGCCTGCTGCTACACCGATGATCACGCCGCAGCCGAATGCATGTGGGCCAAACCGATGGAGCTGACGAGCTATCCCGGCGTCGGATACGAGAACGCCGCTGGCGGTGGCGGCCTCATCACCCCGTCCGAAGCGCTGGAGCTGTGGAAGACCAGCCCCGGGCACAACGCGGTGATCCTCAGCGAAGGGCAATGGGCCGACCGGCCGTGGGGAGCCATGGGCGCGGGGATCTACGAGGGCTACGCGGTGCTGTGGTTCGGCGAAGAAGCCGACCCGCTCAGTCCGTGAGGCTGCCTGAGCCTCGCCGACGCAGCAATCCCCCAGCGACCGGCAGCTGGGTAGGGCGTGGATGGCAGCGAGATGCGTCATGGTGGACGCACCTCACGCTTGAGGGCGCCTTGATGAATCCGGAACGCAATTCCCAGCGACCGGCGAGGCCAAAGGCGCGGGCAACGAGAATGCGGCGTAGACGGGGACCATGCCAATGAGGCCGGGGGTACTTGACGCGGCGCTGGAACAGGGCCCACATCGGCCACCACCGCGTCTGGAGGTAGCCAATCGCATGGTGGAAGTCGACGACGTGCTGGTGAGGAACGCACTCGGCAAGCCCTCCCGAAGTTCGCGTCGTAGCGGCGAGCAGGTGGTCCATACAATGCTCGTCATGATGAGCCGCTGACCATCCGCATACACGGAGTCGATCGAGCGTATCGACTCCAACTAATTCCTCGAGATCAGAAGCGGATCTTCGCCTGCAGCTCCTCCCAGCGACCGAGTTCGCGCCGCAGTAGCCGAGAGTGATTGCGGCTCGCCACCTGGCTCTCGAGGCTCAGAAGTCGGCATGCTTCCTCCTTGTCCTCCACCGAACCGATGAGCGCCTCGAGCACGGCCCCGCGCATCGCATCGAGATCGGCCAGCTCCAGGCGCGGCCGATCCTCGGGCCAGCGAACGATGACGTCGGCGAGAGCCAGCGCCGCGGCTCGGAGAGCGACCGCCGGATCTGAGGCTCGGGCCCCATCCATCTCCAGCGCGCTCGTCACGTGGCGCAGTTCCACCCGCACCCCCGCGTCCGGCGACTCAAGGTCCGCGAGCGCCAGCGCGTAGCTGCGTCGAATCACGTTACTTAGATGTCGGAGGTTACCGGGCCAGCGCCGACGGGCCAGGGCCAGCGAGGCCTCCGACGTCAAACCGACGTCGCCAGCTAGCCCTCCCGACTCATGCCGCTCGCGGAGCATGAACTGGGCCCACGCCGGGATCTCGTCGCGGCGCTCGTCCAGGCCTGGCAGGCACACGGGCAGCACGTTAATCCGATAGTAGAGGTCCTCGCGAAATCGCCCTTCTGCCACCGCCGAATGGAGATCCGCGTTGGATCCGACCACCACCCGCACGTCGGCACGACGCGACCGGGTCTCACCCATGCGCTTGACCTCGCGTGACTCGAGGAAGGTCAGCAGTCCCGCCTGGGCCTTGAGCGATAGCTTGTCGATCTCGTCGAGAAACAGGGTGCCCCCATCGGCGGCCTGCACCGCGCCCTGGTAGTCGTCGACCGCCCCGGTGAAGGAGCCCCGCCGCCAGCCGAATAGCTCGGGCATCTGCATGTCCCCGGGCAACGTCAGCAAATCGACGGCCACAAACGGACCGGATCGACCCGAGATGGTGTGACAGAAGAGAGCCATCCTC
>JAESSZ010000760.1 GCA_016763875.1 Nannocystaceae bacterium | reverse complement strand
GGGCGGTAGTGTTGCTACAGTGTGGCGTAGAACCGGGTCTCCGGCACCGCTTTGAGTTCCAGGTCCAGGCGCTCGCTGCAGAACAACTCGACGCCAAGGCAGCCATTGCGCGCGCTGTCGATGCGATGGGAGGCCAAGCGGCGTTCGACGCTGTCGACACGTATTACTCCAAGGCGACGATCACTGTGGGCGGGCAGGACCTGTCGAGCGTCGTGGAGGTGTGGTGGCGCAACGGCGACTTCTACATGCGCAGCGAGATGCCCGGACTCGGTGTCGCTCAGGTCTGGAAGCACGGCGAGGAAACGTGGGGGGACGATCCGGTGCGGGGCAGACACCGTCTGGAAGGAAAACAAGCGCGAGCAGCGATGCTCGACGCGTGTCCCTCGCTGCTCGCCTACTGGCGGCGCTACTTCGAGCACGCACAGGCGGGACCCGCAGTTGCCGTCGAGGGTCGCGCGTTGGTCTACGTCCAGTTCACCGGTCCCGACGCGGCTGACGTCACCGTAGGGTTGGACACCGACAGCGGGCTGCCGGCGACACACACGAGCGTGCGCGACACCCCGCAGGGCGCGCTACCCGTCACGACGTGGCTGCACGACTACCGCGAAGTCGCCGAGATCCGCGTGCCCTTCCGCTCGACGATCTCAATGTCGCTCTACGAAGCCGTCGTCGATGTGCAGCGTTTCGACATCGGCGTGGATATCGACCCGGGCACGTTCGACCCTAAGCCGTGAGTAACGCGCAGGTGGCTGGCTCGCTTCGAGGACTACCGGGTACAGGCGCCGTGGTTGCAGCCGGCTGCATCGTGTCCGATGCTCGCACCGCTCGACGCCGTCGACGCGCCACGAGCATCGCGTGGGCCGTCCCCGCCACGTGCCCAAGAGCATTTTCCACGTGTTCCCGGTACCCGCGACTGGAGCGAATCTGGGTGCCACCGAGCAACACGACCGTGTAATCGCCCCCGTGACGCGCGTTGAGTTCGGCCACCGACGCCTTCGCAACGATCGCCGACGGGCGCACACGAACGAAGTGATCCGGATCCAGTTTTTCCTGCATCGCCTTGACCGTGTGGCGGACCAGAAGCGTCTTCCTCAGGGTGTGGATCTGTACGTAGTTGCCTGCAGCCTCGACCCACACGATGTCGCCGGTCGGAACGCAGAGCACCCGCTGTCCATCCCGGAGGAACAATCGAGGTGGGTATTGCAGCATCTCGCTTGGCACAACAACGGCCAAACGCACCACTGCGAGCGACCTTACACCCGAGCCCACGCCCAACACGCGTGCGCTCAGCGATGATTCACGATCATGTCGACGAACCGGTAGTTGTTGTAGCCGTGGTTATGGACATGCACGTGAATCGGGGTCCCCACGGGCGCATCGGCGGGGGCTAGCACTGCGGGGCGCAGCAAACCCTGCGGGGCGGGAATCATGACGGTTGTGTCCCAGACCACAGCCTCGCCGATCGACACGGCGATGTGCGCGGTGGCGCCGTCGTCCTCGGAGTACAGCGCGTCGTGCAGGACGATGATCTCGATCTGATCTCCCGCCACGATCGGCTCAAGCGACGGCTGGACGAACGCCCCCCAGTTACACAGACCGCTATCGACCTCGAACACGCCGTCCTCAAGGCCCCAGCCAAACTCGCAGTCGACGACCGCAGGGCGATCCCCCATGAGAGCGGGCGGGGGTGTGGGGTCTGCGGTCCAACCGTCGACCAAAACCAGGGAGGCCGAACCGCCATTGAATGTGCCTTCGGTCGAGGAATAGGCGTCGGTCGCGTTCTCCCCCGTCCCCGACCCACCGGATTCCCCCACAGCCTCGCTGCCCGGTGCGTCACCGCGACATCCCGCGAGCATGCACAGCGCGGCGAGAAACGTGGCGAACAACGGGTGCACGTCCACCATCATGACACCGAGTCCGCCCAAACGGCGGTGCGACGGATCTTGCGAGTCACTCCGAGCGATCCTGCGGGGCATCTTCAGCGTCAGGGGCGTCATCCTCGGCGTCATCCGGGGCCTGCGCCACAGACTCGGGCTGCGGTGGGGCTGCGGACGCCCCTGAGGCTGCACCATCGGTGTCCACGGGACCGGGGTCATCCGCGAGGAAAAACTCTGAACTCCGGTACCAGGCCAGACCACGAATCACGAAGATCTTGGCCACCGCCGCCGCCGGCAGCGCGAGCAGGACACCAAGAAAACCGAACAACTCAGCGCCCACAAGCAACGCAAATAGCACCCAGATCGCGGGGAGTCCGACTTTGTCACCGACGACCTTCGGCGTGATCAGGAAGCTCTCGAGCAACTGAATCACCGTGTAGACGACCCCCACGCCGATGATCTGGCCCCAGCCAGTCCAATGCAGCAGCGACATCAGCAACGCCATGCCGAGCGCCACGGCCCCCCCGACATAGGGGATGAACGACAGCATACCCGCCACCACCCCAATGCCGAGTGCCAGCGGCACGCCGACGATCGCGTAGCCAACCCCATACAGCACCACTAGCGCGAGCATGACCAGCAGCTGGCCGCGCACAAAGTCTCCGAGAATCGCATCCACTTCGCCCGCGACTTCCACGACGTAGCCGCGGTAGCGCCCGGGCACGAGGTCACCGATCCCCGCCGTCATGCGATCGAAGTCGTACAGCAGATAGGCGGCAAACACCGGGATCATCACCAACCCGGCCAGCGCCGCGACCACACTCACCGTGCCGCCGAGGACAAACGTCGCGACCGCCGCGAGCTGCTTGGCTGCCTTCTCGACGAGGACACCCGTGTCGACCCCATCGAGTTGTGTACGGACATCTTCGAACGACTCCGGTCGCGAGAGGCCGATCTCGCCGAGCAGCGGCTCGAGTCGGTCCACGAGGACCGTCAGGGTTTCGGGCAGATGCGCCGCAAACGAGATCGTCTCTCGCACGATGCCGGGCACCACGAGGAACACCATCGCGGCGAGAACGAGCACAAGGCCAACCGTCACGAAGCCGATGCCGGTCGCGCGGCTCATGCCACGCTCCTCAAACCTGTCCACGAGCGGGTCGAGCATGTAGGCGATCAGCAGCGCGAAGAACACTGGGGTCAGGGCGCCGCGGAGGGCAAACAGCACGTAGCCCGCCGCCAGCACCCCAACGATGGCCCACGCCCAGCGGGGAAAGAGCGGCCCGCGTTCGTGATCCTGATCCTGATCCTGATCGGTGGCCATCGGACGCGGTTGTACCATCGCGTAGTACACTGGGGCCCCATCAACGCCGTCGTTCACAGTTTTGGCGAGTTTGAGCTCGACGAGACGCTGTTCCAGCTGCGCCGCGCGGGTAACCTCGTCAAGGTCGAGCCCAAGGTCTTCGACGTACTGCTGTACCTGCTGCAGCACCGCGACCGCGTCGTGCCCAAAGACGAACTGCTCGAGGCGCTGTGGCAGGGCAGCGTCAGCGATTCGGTCCTACCGCGGTGCATCACGGCGGCTCGCCGTGCGCTCGCCGATGACGGCACCCGGCAGGAGATCATCGAGACGATTCGTCGCCGTGGCTACCGATTCGTGGCCGCGGTCACCTCGCCCGTGGGGACGATGCCGGGACTGGCGCCACCTCAGACCCCGTCGGCCGGGCAATCCGAGCCTGCCCCGGCCGCCCAAACATCATCGGCGCCCGTGCCCAGCGGGACGACACCCGGTATTTTTGTCGGTCGTACCCAGACACTGGGCCGGCTCACCGACGCTCTGGACGCCGCGCTGTCGGGACGCGGGCGACTCATCATGCTGGTCGGTGAGCCAGGGATCGGCAAGACACGCACAGCCGCCGAGGTCTGCCACACCGCGCGGCAGCGTGGCGCCACGGTGCTCACCGGACGAAGCTTCGAAGGTGAAGGCGCGCCCGCTTTCTGGCCGTGGGTCCAGATCCTGCGCCGGGCCATCGAGGTCGAGGTCATCGACCCGCACGCGCTCGGTCTGCACACCGCAGAGCTCGCCGCGCTGGTCCCAGAGATCCGTGACCGGGTGCCGAATGTGCCCGAGCCTCCTGGCGTGACCGCCGACCAAGCCCGGTTTCGACAGTTCGACGCGGTGGCCACCGTGTTGTGCACCGCCGCACGGCGTCACCCGCTGGTGATCGTACTCGAGGATCTGCACTGGGCCGACACGCCCTCACTACGCCTCTTGCAGTTCCTCGCGGGCGTAATGGGTGAAACACGCATGTTGCTCGTCGCGACCTACCGCGACGTCACCCTCCCGCGCACCGCCCCCTTGGCTCGTGTGTTGGGTG
>JAESSZ010000759.1 GCA_016763875.1 Nannocystaceae bacterium | reverse complement strand
CAACCGCGCGAAGAAGCTCGCTTGCCACGAAATGAAACTGGCCCACACGGCAGCGCGGTCGGGGAAGTTCACGTGGGTGATGTCGTGTGCCTCGAGCGCCACCCCCCACAACGGCGAGAGACTCATGAAGCATTGTTCGATGGTGCTCTGAAACGTCGCGACGCGCGAGAGGTCGCACGCAAACGCGAGATGAATGAGGTCGATGAACACTTCCGACCGCTCGTCCCCTCCCGAGTAGCCCGTCGTTCCTCCCTGCTCCTCGCTGGGGAAGTTGGACTGCGCCGGGTCGGCGCCCGGGTCAGGCAACACAACGCAAGCACCTCCGCTTGCGCCCCCGCCCAGTTGATCGATGCGTAGCTCCAGATCCCGAAGGTCGTCGAAGTAGGCCTCCATCCTCATCGAGTCGGCCTTGCTCACTCGAGCCTTGACGTCGCTGGCCTGGGCCAGGACGTGGTCGAGCACCGACTTCTGACGCGCGATCCGACGCGCCTGTCCAGCGGCCGCAGTAGGATCATCGGGCGCGATGCCCAGCACAAGCTGCTCCCAGGCGAGCCGGGGACTGGTCTGTGGTGTCATGTTTGCCCCGCCGACCCGAGCGGATGCGACACCGCCGACGCCGCCGTTGCTCCCTTTGTAGTTGTGCGGCTGAGCTCGAAACTGAAGCGACTCGAACGGCGTGTCTCCCGCCAGCACAGGCGCAACCACCTGGTCGGAGGTCGCGTGTTCGTACAACGCGTACATCGGGGTACGAAAACCCGTGAGCAGCGGGGGCATGATGTCTCCGTGCAACGTGTGGCCGCGCCCCCCAGGTGGCACTGCGGCCGTTGGACCCGTGGGCGTCGGTACCTCGACCCCAGAGATCAGGGTGATGTGCTCGCGAACCGCTTCGAGCGAGGCGAGACCGGCGGGCATCGTATATCCCGGTCCGGTCCCGCTCGGGACCGCCTGATTCTGTTCGGTGCCGCCGACGATCACGACGTAGCGCTGCGGGGTTCTGCCAGCAGCGCGAGCGGTCCTGGGCTGCAGACTCTCCAAGAAGGGCAGCGCGAGGGTGGTTGCGGCGAGCCCATGCAAGAACGCACGGCGGCGGAGCGGAGCAAGTCTGGTGTTCTTGTGCGTCATCATCGTTCCCCTATTGCTCCACCACGCGGCGCATGAACGCCTCGCTACCCACCAGGTCCAAGATCACCGCCAGCAAGTCGTCGTTGGCCTGGAGTTCGCTGGACATACGCGCCACGATTTCGGCTTCAGCCGGCGTCACGTCGCGACCGATCGCAAACTGCACGTACCGCTGCGTGACACATCGATGCACATCGGGCGACTCGGCCAGCAAGACACCCAAGCTCGGCGCCCCAGCGAAGGCCCCCAGACCGTCGACAGCCCCCTCACCCGAGATCGCGCATTCGGGCAGGTCGACATCGTGCGTGCGCCACTCTCCGCGCGGGCCATAGTTCTCCAGCCCGAATCCGATGGGATCGAGAATCGCGTGGCACACGGCGCACGAGGGACGCGAGGCCATGTCGTAGCGTTCCTGCTTGCACGTGTCAGCTTCGCCTTCGGGCGGAACGCCGCTGTCGACGTCGGGCGGGGGTGGCGGCATGTCCTTACACAACAAGCGAGTCCACACCGCCTTGCCGCGCTCCACCGGACTGGTATCCCCAAACTTTTCACCCACAGAAAGGAACGCGCCGTGTGACAGGATCCCCGCCCGCCGCGAGTCAGGGTATTCAATCCAACCTGCGCGGGCGACAGCAACCCCTAGCGAGTAGTGCTCCGCCAGTTCGCCGTCGAGGTAGGACCCTCCGAGCGTGAAGATCTGCGACCAGGTGCGCCCGGCGACGACGCGTTCCACAAGCTTGTCGGTCTCGGTGTGAAGCGCTATCTCCAGCGAACTCCCCCGCGGAAGGTCGTCGTAGTCCAGCCACATGGCATGGAAGCGCTGCAGCTGCGCCAGCCCTCGGTGGTCCGCGAGCATCATTTCTGCGACAGCGCGCACGTCGGCTGGCGTCGCAAGTTCACCGTTTTCGGCGCGCGACGATAGGGCATCGTCGGGTCCTGTCCCCCATAACAGATAGGAGAGTCGCGTCGCCATGGACACCCCATCGAGGCGCAGCGTCACCGGGTCTGCCGCGATCTGCTCGCCGGTCTCGATACGGTACAAGAACTCCGCGTCCATCAACACGGACTGAAAGACCATGGTTGCCGCGACGTCGAAATCGTCTTCTTCTTCCGCGAACCCGATGAACGCGGCGTAGCGGTCGACCTCGGTATCGGAAAGCGACCGACGCAGGGCTCGTCGCGCAAAAGTGCTCGCAAACGTGCGCAAGCAGGCCTCATCATCTGGCGCCGACGGTATGCACCCGAGTACGTCTTGTACCCGCCCGGGATCGGAGAGCACGTGCTGTGCGACCGCTGTCGACAGTGAGAATAGACCGTCCACGAGCGTCGGCGAGGACACTTGGGTGGGGTAGTCGTTGTCGAAGGGGGTCTCGCCATCGTACGGAATCGTGTCGATGACACCCGCGGGCAGGACACCAACTAAGTCGGTCAAGGTGCGCTCGATCTCCGCACGACTGAGCCGTCGCAGACCGGTGGGCCCAATGGCAACCTCGGCCTCTTCCCAACCGGAGCTACCGTTTGCGGAGCCGCCGCCGCCATCGCTTCCCCCATCGCTTCCCCCGCTATCGGTGTCAAAAGTGATCGGGCCATCATCACTCCCGCAGCCCGCGACCGCGACCGCACTCGATAGCGCCACTGCTCCCAGCACCGCTGCTCCCCGCACCGCTGCCCTCATCGCCGTTGTGACCATCACCAGTACGTGGACACGGAGGGTGCAAACGTTACACGGCGAACACGTCTACTTCGTAGCGACGCGGCGGCGGGCCAACACCACAAATCCGAACAATCCAACGACGCCCCAAACTGGTGGCGCCCCAGATCCAATCGCACAACCCTGGGAGTCTTCGACTTCGTTCGCCGTGCCACCGGTACCGTCGCTGGTCGCATCACCGGAGGTTGCACTCGTCCCCTCCCCAGCGACGGTCGCTTCCGCCGATGCCGCACCGGCCCCTTCGTCCGACCCGTCACCACCGCTGCTGTCTCCCCACCAGCCGTCGGAACCATCATCCACGGGCCCGCCCCCGGTCTGCGGTCCACCACTGCCGCCGCT
>JAESSZ010000758.1 GCA_016763875.1 Nannocystaceae bacterium | reverse complement strand
GGGCCGTTGACGACCTCTCGGGCTCATGGTAGCCAACCGCCCGATCGGCGTCATTCGATTCCGACACCTAGCCTCGGCTAGCACCCCGTATTCAAGGTTTTCTCCCGACTTCGTCCGCCACCGACGACGGACGCACCGAAACCTCTTCGTCGCCCCCTGGTGGACCCTCACCGATGGACCCCGCAAGCCTCTGCCTGCTCGCCTCCGAGAACATCCCTGTCGTTGATATCGACGGGACGTTCTTCATTCAGGGCGCCCTGTACATCCTGCTCGCGTTGGTGCTGCACCCGCTGCTGTTCAAGCCCTGGCTGGCGGCACAAGCCTGACGGGCTGAAGCCATCGGTGGCGCACTGACCAAGGCCAAGACCCTTCGGCAGGACGCCGACGACCTCGTCGCCGACTACGAACAAGGTCTCGAAGCGGCACGAGACAAAGCGCTTGAGGAGCGCGCCAACCGGCGTCGCTCAGTGGACGCTGAGCAGTCCGCCAAAGTGGCTGAGACCCGCGCCGCTTCCCTCAAGACGTTAGAGGAAGCCCGGAGTCGGACTGCAACCGAGGCCGAAACTGCCCGCGAGAGTTTGTCGGCCCAGGTCGGGGAACTCGCCGACACGATCGCGACCCGGCTGCTGGGGAGGGCCTCATGAATCACGTCATGAACCGCATCATGTTCGCCGGTGCCACGGCTGTCGCGTGGACCTACGTCTTGCTCTCGCCCGCACTCGCCTTGGCGGCACCGCACGCGCAAGACGGGCACGCTGCGGCAGGCGAAGCGCACCACGAAGCAGCCAGCGGCATCGTGTGGGTGTCCGACATCTTCGGCAATACCGGCAAGACCGGGCTGCTCTTCATTCTCTTCAACTTCGCGGTGCTGATGTACCTGTTGGAGAAGATCCTCTTCTCCAAACTCCGCGCTAAGACCCGCGACAAGCACGAGACCGTCAAAGCCGAGCTCTCGCACGCCACCGAGGCGCATCGCGAAGCCAAGTCGATGGTCGCTGACTACCGCGCCAAGCTCGACGGATTGGCCAAGCAAGGCGAAGCGCTGCTCGAGGAAGCCCGCGAGCGCGCCGAGTCCGACCGTAAGCGGATCATTGAGGCCGCTGAGCGCGAGGCTCAGCAGATTCGTACTTCCGCCACCGCTGCAGCTGAGCGAGACGCAGATGCACATCGGCGTCGGCTCGAAGGCGAGGTCATCGACCGTGCTGTGGAGCGCGCCGAGGCCATTATCCGCGAGCGCATCGGCGCCAACGACCAACGCACCATGGTCGACGACTACGTGTCTCGGCTGACATCCGTCGACCTCAGTGGTCACGCTAAGCGAACGAGAGGAGCCGCATCATGATGCCGGGAAGTCTCGCCCGCCGATACGCACGTGCGTTGTTCGGCCTGGCCAACTCTGCCCCCCAGCGCGACAGGTTCGCCAAGGACATGGACGCCCTTGGCGAGTTGATGGGCCAAAAAGACCTGCAGGGCACGCCTGTGTCTGCGATCTTGGCCAACAACCGCTTCCCGCTGGCTCAGCGTGGCAAGCTCGTCGACAGCCTCGGCCGCCGCGTCGGTGCGGACCCGATGGTCGTGAAATTTCTGCAATACGTGCTGCGTCGCGGCCGCATCGAGGGGACCTCCGAGATGGCGAGGACCCTACGCGCGATGGTCGACGGTGCCGCCAATCGGATCAACGCCGAGATCACCTCGGCCGCGCCGCTATCGCCCGACGCGCTCGCCAAGATCAAGTCGGCCCTGGCGCAGGCGACAGGCAAGCAAGTCGTCGCCACCACGTCTGTCGGCCCCGACCTCATCGGCGGCGTCGTGACCAAGGTGGGCAGTTTCGTCATTGACGGCAGCGTACGCGCCTCGTTGTCGCAGCTCCGCAACACGTTGCGCGGCTAATCTACACGCACAAGTTCTTTCAAACAGTTCAGACATTTCGAGACCCACGACGATGGAAATCCGAGCCGACGAAATCAGCCGCATCATCCGTGAGCAGGTCCAGGGCTACGACACGAGCCTCTCGGTCGAAGAGACCGGCACCGTGTTGACCGTGGGCGACGGTATTGCCCGCGTAGACGGCCTGAGCAACGCGATGGCGGGGGAACTGCTGCAGTTCCCCCACGACGTCCGAGGCATGGTCCTCAACCTTGAGGAAGGCAACGTGGGTGTCGCGTTGCTGGGCAACGAGCACCTCATCAAAGAGGGCGACGTCGTCAAACGTACGGGCACGATCATGTCCGTGCCGGTCGGCGAGGCGCTCATCGGGCGTGTCGTCAATGCGCTGGGTCAGCCGATCGACGGCAAAGGTGCGTTGGACACGGAGCACAGCCGTCCGGTCGAGGTGAAAGCGCCGGGTATCATCGAGCGCAAGTCGGTCCATGAGCCGATGCAAACCGGTCTCAAGGGCATCGACGCGATGATCCCCATCGGCCGCGGTCAGCGCGAGCTGATCATTGGCGACCGGCAGACCGGCAAGACCGCCGTGGCCATCGACGCGATTCTGAACCAGAAGGGTCAGAACATGATCTGCGTCTACGTGGCGATCGGTCAGAAACAGTCGACGGTCGCATCCGTGGTCGACCGCCTCGAGAAGGCCGGCGCGATGGAGTACTCCATCGTGGTCGCCGCGACCTCAGCTGAGTCGGCACCGCTGCAGTTTCTGGCGCCCTACACGGGGGTCACCATGGGCGAGTACTTCCGCGACAACGGCAAGCACGCGCTGTTGGTGTACGACGACTTGTCCAAGCAGGCCGTGGCGTACCGTCAGCTCTCGCTGTTGCTCCGTCGCCCACCCGGTCGCGAAGCCTACCCGGGCGATGTGTTCTACCTTCACAGCCGCTTGCTTGAGCGCGCTTGCAAGCTCTCTGACAAAGAAGGTGGCGGCTCGCTCACAGCGCTGCCGATCATCGAGACGCAGGCCGGTGATGTCTCGGCGTACATTCCGACCAACGTCATCTCGATCACCGATGGTCAGATCTTCCTCGAGACGCAGTTGTTCAACCGAGGCATTCGCCCCGCGGTCAACGTCGGCCTCTCGGTGTCCCGCGTTGGCGGCTCCGCGCAGATCCCTGCGATGAAGGCATTCGCAGGCACGCTGCGCCTCGGGTTGGCACGCTACCGCGAGCTCGAAGCATTCGCTCAGTTCGCCTCCGACCTCGACGCAGCGACGCGCCGCGAGTTGGACCGCGGCCAGCGCCTCACCGAACTGCTCAAGCAGGTGCAGTACGCCCCGCTCGACGTAGCCTTGGAGGTCGTGTCGATCTTCGCGGGTACGCACGGGTACCTCGACGAACTTGAGATCTCGCAAGTCGGGAAGTTCGAAAAGGACCTGCACGAGTACATGCTCGACAAGCGGGCCGATGTGCTCGACCAGATCCGTACGGCGCGCAAGAAGCCAGAACTCAAGGCGCTGTACGACAAGTCCGACGGCAGCGGTGTACTCGCCGACGCTCTCAAAGCGTTCACGAAGACCTGGAAGTAGCCGCCGATGGCCAACCTCAAAGAGCTGCGGATCCGCATCGGATCGGTCAAGAACACGCGGAAGATCACCGCGGCCATGGCCCAGATCGCCGCGGCGCGGCTTCGTAAGGCCCAAAATGCGGTCACGGCCGCCAGACCCTATGGCGAGCGTATGGCCGAGGTCATGGCGCACCTGGTGGCCGGGATCCAAGAGAACGACCGCGCCGCCGCTCACCCGCTGCTCGGCGCGCGTGAGGTCAAGAGCGTGTCTATCATCGCGCTGACCGCTGACCGCGGGCTGTGCGGTGGGTTCAACTCGGGCATCAACCGCGGTGTGCAACGCATGCTCGTGACCGAACGCGAGGCGGGCCGCAAGGTCGAACTCACCGTCGTCGGCAAGAAAGCCTCAGCATATTTTCGGCACTTCGAAGAAGACACCAAGGGTCGGGAGCATCTGGCTCCGACCCTGGACACGGTCGTTGAGTTGTCCAAGACCCTGGCCGCTGCGGCCGCCGAGTCGTTCTTGGACGGACGCGTCGACAAGGTCATCCTCGTCTACAACAAGTTCGTCAGCGTGCTGACACAAGACGTGACCCCAGAGCCGTTGGTGCCGCTTGTGCCCGACGATACCGTCACCGACTCGCTTGAACCGACGTTCGAGCCTAACCGTGACGCGATTTTGGATCATCTCGTCCCTGTGGCCATCGAGTCGCAACTTCAGCAGGCGATGTTCAACTCAATCGCGTCCGAGATTGCCGCCCGTCGGGTCGCGATGGACGCAGCCACCGACAACGCCGGTGAGCTCATCGCTGACCTTACGCTCGTGTACAACCGCGAGCGCCAGGCAGCGATCACCACCGAGCTGATGGAAATCATCGGTGGCTCCGAGGCCCTCAAGGGCTGATTCCCCGCAACTTCCCACGCATACAGGCCATCAATCATGTCCGACGAAAAGCAAGGCAACGACGACAAGTCCGGGACCCCCGCCGCCAGCAAGCCCAAGCTCAACCTTGGCAGCAGCCTCAGCAGCAAGCTGAGTCTGGGCAACAAGCCCGCTGGCGCGGCTGCCCCGGCTGCTGCGGGCCTCGGGGCACCCAAAGTGACCGGCGGCACCAAGGCGGGTGGCCGTATCATTCAGGTCATCGGGCCCGTTGTCGACGTGGAGTTCGAGGACGATCTGCCCGAGGTCAACGTTGCGCTCACGGTGACCAACCCGTCGATCAACGACAAGCCGAACAATCTCGTCCTTGAGGTTGCCTTGCACCTCGGCGAGCGCACCGTTCGTACGATTGCCATGGACGCGACCGAGGGTCTCGTGCGCGGGATGGCCGTCACGAACACTGGCGCACCGATTCAGGTCCCCGTTGGCAAAGGCACGCTGGGTCGCATCCTCAACGTCATCGGCGAGCCGGTCGATGAGCAGGGCGAGGTCAAGGCCGACGTTCACTGGAGCATCCACCGCAAGGCGCCTGCCTTCGTTGAGCAGAGCACCAAAGTCGAAGCGTTCGCGACCGGCATCAAGGTCATCGACCTGCTCGCGCCCTACCGACGCGGTGGCAAAATCGGCCTGTTCGGCGGCGCAGGCGTCGGGAAAACCGTGTTGCTGATGGAGCTCATCAACAACGTCGGCAAGAAGCACGGCGGTTATTCCGTGTTCGGTGGTGTGGGCGAGCGAACCCGTGAGGGCAACGATCTCTACTTCGAGATGATCGAGTCCAACATCATCGACGCCGACTGGGACGAGGAAACACGCGAGGTTCGCAGCGTGTCCACCGAAAACTCCAAAGTCGCCCTGATCTACGGGCAGATGAACGAGCCACCCGGTGCGCGAGCCCGTGTTGCTTTGTCCGCGCTGACCATCGCCGAGTACTTCCGCGATGAGATGCGTCAGGACGTGATGCTCTTCATCGACAATATCTTCCGCTTCACGCAGGCGGGCTCCGAGGTTTCCGCGCTGCTTGGACGTATTCCGTCTGCCGTCGGTTACCAGCCCACCCTGGCGACAGAGATGGGTCAGCTGCAGGAGCGGATCACAACCACCACCAAGGGCTCAGTGACCTCGGTGCAGGCCATCTACGTCCCGGCCGATGACCTTACAGACCCAGCGCCAGCGACGGCCTTTGCCCACCTGGACGCGACCACGGTGCTCAGCCGAGCGTTGACGGAGATTGGGATCTACCCGGCCATCGATCCGCTGGACTCGACCTCGACCATCTTGTCGCCCGACGTCGTCGGCCCCGACCACTACGCCACCGCGCGGGCGGTCCAGCAGGCGCTCCAGAAGTACAAGGAGTTGCAGGACATCATCAAGATCCTCGGCATGGACGAGTTGTCCGAAGAGGACAAGTTGCTCGTTGCCCGCGCCCGTAAGGTGCAGCAGTTCATGTCGCAGCCGTTCACGGTCGCCGAGCAGTTCACGGGCATGCCCGGCAAGTTCGTCGAGTTGGACGACACCGTCCGCTCCTTCCAGGAGATCATCGACGGCAAGCACGACGACCTTCCAGAGGCCGCCTTCTCCTATGTCGGCGCGATCGGAGAAGCGGTTGCCAAGGGCAAAAAAACTGGCCGAAGAAGAGGCGGAGCGGGCCAAGAAAAGGGCCAGCTAAGCGAGAGACGAAGGACGCATCATGGCCACTTCGATGAAACTCGACGTCCTAACGCCGGTAGGCGCGCTGCACGAGGACGTCTCAGTCCCCGGCGTGGAAATCCCGGGCTTGCTTGGTGAGTTGGGAATCCTAGCGGAGCACGAATCGTTCATCACCGCCATTGTTCCGGGTGTCATCCGGTTCAGAGACGGCGCCAAGTCGGTCCGCCTCGCGGTGGGGGTTGGCTTCGTCGAGGTCAAGGACGGCGGGCGCGTGGTCATTCTGTGCGAGCGCGCGCTGACGGCCGACGAGGTCGACAAGGGCGAGGCGAAGACCAAGCTGGGCGCAGTCAACAAGAAGCTGGACGCGTATTCGGGCGCGATCAGCACGGCGACGTACCGCGACCTCGAGACCGAGCGCGCGTGGCTGTCCGCCCAACTGGCGGTCTGAGCCGCGCGG
>JAESSZ010000757.1 GCA_016763875.1 Nannocystaceae bacterium | reverse complement strand
TTCGTGCTTCACGGTCGAACCTCTCCGCTGCTCCGTCGCGGGCGAGCCACTCCGGCGCCAGGAGTTTGACGACAACTTCCCTGGGTTTCCGGTCCTGGGTGGCGAGGTACACCACGCCCATCCCGCCGCGACCGATCATGTTTCGGATCCGGTAGCGACCGTTTAGAAGCGCACCGACCAGCGGATCGCTGCTCGGTGCCGCGAGAGTGTTCGAAGGCTGGGTCACAGTGCGGGCTCGTGTCCGAGGGGGTGGCTGTGTAGATCTAGATGCGCCCGGCCAAGCCGAGCCCAAAGAGGCCAGCGCCTCCGGTCAAGCGGAACTCGTGCCGCTGCGCCCGCGTTGACTGGGCCCGCCGCTTACCAAACAGGTCGACGAGAACCAGGGTCAGCCCCGTAGCCGCGATGACGCCACCGCCGATGAGCAGACCGTCGGCGGCGAGTGCCTTGCGTTTGCCGCCGGTCTGCAGTGCCAAAGGATCGCTGACGTTCTCGTCCGAGAGTTTGTTGTTGTCGGACAGCGCGAGCCCGCCAACCACACCACCAGCGATCAGCGCCACGCCTCCGATGCCGAGGAGCACGTATCCGCTGATGGCCACTTTGGACGGTCCTTGTCTGCCACTGGGCTCGACCGGCTCATCCCTGGGCTCTGTTGCCGGCCCCATGCTGTCCTCGCCGCCGGTTTCTGGCTCGGGCGCAACCGACTCGTCGGGGCCTTCGTCGCCCCTGAGGATCTTGCGGATGCTCGCGGCACGCTCGGAGGCCTTCGAGCGCATCTCGAGTTCCGCCCCTCGCGTGTGAACGAACTTGTCGTAGTACTTTGCCGCCTCGGCGAGATTGCCGTCCTCTTCGTAAATACGCGCAATATTGTAGAGGTAGTTCGCGGTCCCCGTTTCCTCGAATAGGGAGACAAACATCGCGATCGCCTGTTCGTATTCGCCGTCGGCGAACAGCTTCATCGCCTGCTCTTCGTTTGCGTCTGCCGGCCCCATCGCGGAGGCGGGCGCCGCCCCCAGTGAGAGACAGAGACCGAGGGTGACCGCCACCAAACGCGACCGAGAGCTTGCCTTGGAATGTAAATCGTCCATGAGCGTTCCGCCGACCACGTTAGTTGCCAAAGTTCAGTACCTCGAACTCACAGTCCGCGGTGAGCTGTGTTCCGAACACTTTGTCGGAGGCCTGATGGTCGTCGACACCAAAAGTGAGGGTCGTGCCGATGCCGTACTCCTCGGCGGACAACGACTGCAGCCCAGCCACGACGCCATCGGTATCGAGGCTCGGGGCGTTGGCGAGCCCAGCGGTGAACAGACGGCCCGCGAGGTAGCCCTCAAACGAGACGAAGCCAGGCTGATGTGCCGTGCCCTCGGCTGCGTTGTATGCCGCGAGTGCGGCCTGATACGCGAGTGCGCCGCTGGAGCTCCCCGCCGGGAAGGGGACAACCTGGGACACTGCAACACCAGGGCAATACTCTGCGGACTGCTCACGTAGGTTGTCGCGCAGTTTGTCACTCCCAACGAAGGAGACGCTGGCCATAAATAGGTCGGTCTTAGCGAGCTTGGCCCGCTCTTCTACCGTCAGCGAGATCCCCTGCGGATCGATATCGGATTTTGCAGCGCTGATCGCGTCCCGCATGCTGATGATGAGGTTTGCGGCCGGGTCGGCCGTCGGCACCATGATGATCGCGGCCCGAACAACGCCGTCCGTTTCGACGGAGTCAGGCCCCGCCAGCCATCGGACAAAGTGCTCCGTCGCGACGTCGACATTCGCTGTGTTGCGCTCGTAGCTTGCGACAGCGATGTCATTTTCGGAGATCGTCCCCCCCAACGCTTGGGCAACACCGGTGAAACCCGCTGTGCCGTAGCCGTCGAACGCAGAAAGATCGCCCGCTGCCGCGCTGTCTCCCTGCGCAAGCACGCCAATGTTCTCGGGAGGGACCCGGATTGCAATGTCTCGCTCCTGCGTCAGGTGCGCAACGATCGCGGACGTCTCCTGGACGTAGCTGGCCCGGTAGTTAAAAACGACCCTGGCTGGTGGATCCTCCCGGAGCAGACCTGCCCCAGTAAAGGCCCCGTGGAACACGACGTCGTTGTCCTTGGCCATTGGGACCGCGACGGCCGCGGTGGGCGTACCGACGTTGCCAACGATCGCGAGTACCTTGCGCTTGGACCCACCCAGGATCAGGTCCTGCATCGCCAGCCCGGTGTTCTCGGGCTCGTAGCCGTCGTCTCGGACAATCAGGTTGAGCTGGCGGCCCATGATCCCGCCAGCATCATTGATTTCAAGAAACGCGGTCTCGAACCCGACGACCATCCCCTCACCGAGGTTGGCATTGGGGCCGTTCTGCGCCGACACGTTCCCGATGTTGATCGTCGTGTCGCACACCATCTTACCGCAGTCCTCGTCGACCGTTACGTCCGACACAAGGCACACATTGTCGCTCCCGCACACCGCCCCCGCGCCGTAGCCCTCACAATCGGCCTCAGACTGGCACTGCTCGAAATCGAGAGCGAGGCTACACCCCGCCGTTGTAAGGTTCCCTACTAGGACGCCAAGTGCGGCAAGCGTTCCAAATTGAGTGTTCATAATCGTCCGTCTTCGTGGCATCCTCATCAAAACTTGCGCCGCGCAGGTTTCGTTGTTGACCCACTACGATCCCGAATCGTGAATGGGGCGTGGATATGTTCGCAATATAGGGGAAGGTGACAATTTGCCAGATCAATTGTGCTCGGCTTGCGCGACGGCATTACGGTTTTTGTGTCTCCTCGGTGTTGTAGCCAACGGAGTCAGGCTGCGGCGATAGCGCTACTGGCGCGCTACCGCGCACGAAAAACCGAGAGGCGAGACAGTCGCCAAGCCTGGCGCAACCCGCCAAAAAACTTCGCCCCAGCGCAGACAAAACCGGCCGCCGTGCAACATGGGCCCCGATGAAAGCCTGGGCATCAGCATCGGCGGTCGCGTTATCCCTCGCAACCGGTTGCTACAGCGGTCTAGACGCCAATTCGGCCCCGGGAGCGTCTGGGGCCGATGGCGGTGATGGGGCAGATGGCGCAGACGGCGCGGATGGTGGCGACGGTGGCGAAGACTCGGGCAGTTCTGCACCGGACGAAGAGGTCCCGCGGCAGGTGGCACTGTCCGGCGCCCGTCGCCTGACCACGGTCGAATATCGAGACGCCGTCTATGACCTGCTCGGACTCGATCCAGTGAGCGCTCAAACGGTGCTCCCGGAGCCCGAGCTGGCGCCATTCGACAACGACTACACGACGCAGACCGAGTCAGCCGCGCTTATCGTCGGTGTGGAGTCCATGGCGCGGCGCGTAGCGGGCGACGTTGTCAACGATCCCGAGCTTCTCCAGGCACTGCTGTCGTGCCCGGCGGACGGGGCGATCGACGTCGCTTGTTTCGAGACATTTCTGAGCGACTTCGGTCGTCGGGCGCTTCGTCGGCCGTTGTCCGCCGAAGAACTCTCCACCTGGTCCGCCTTCTTCCTCGCCGAGGCCGAGACCGCCCAGCGCTTTTCGCTCGCAGTCGAAGTCGCACTGCAGACGCTGCTGCAGCACCCAGAGTTCCTGTATCGCGTTGACCGCGGTGAGGTGGTGGATGCCGACGCCGGAGTGGTGCGGCTCCACGACTGGGCGATCGCCTCCCGA
>JAESSZ010000756.1 GCA_016763875.1 Nannocystaceae bacterium | reverse complement strand
GAGTCGCTCGATGATGGGCTCTAGGTTCGCCACCGTGTTGGCGTGGATGTCGTGGAAGAGCACCACCCCGCCGCCCTTGGCCTGCACCTGGCCCACTGTGTATCCGACCATGTCGTCCCGGTGCTGGTCGGGAACCCACTTGAACGTATCGGGGTGGCAAAAACCGACCCCGCCCGTGCCTTTGGCGTAACACCAATCCGCCGAATCGACGTGCCATCCCGTGACCACCAGGTCGAAGTCGCGAACTTGTCGCGCGGTGCCACAAGTGCTTGCGCCAAACGGAAACCGAAAGAAGCGAGGCGCGTCGACGAACCCCGCGATGATCTCGTGGGTCTGGCGGATCTCATTGTCCACGCTGTCCCCCGACAGCGTGCTGAGGTTTTTGTGGCGATGGGAATGGTTGGCCAGGATATGGCCCTCATCCACGATCCGCGTCAGGACAGCGCGATGGGCGTCACTGGATACCCGTGAGCCGTTGATAAAGAACGTGGCACGGATATCGTGGCGCGCGAGGATGTCCAACACCTTGGGTGTGGTCGTTGGGTTGGGTCCGTCGTCGAACGTGAGGGCGACTCGCTTGCCAAAACCATTGCGGTCGGGAACGAGCACGCCCGAGCAACCGTTGTCGTCGGCCTTGCCCGCTTCATTCTCCTCCGCGGCGCGCTCCCATGCGCTGCGCTCCTGGTCCGCTTCGCTCGAGGCGTCCGAACAACCCGAGACGGCCAATCCGGCCACCAATATTGTTGTCCATCCTCGCCGCCCTGCGTTGTCGATACCCATGCGCGGCACTGTAGCGCATGCCAGCGGTTTCGAATTCCCATTCGGCGATGGTCGTTCAGTTCGGAGGCGGCGGGGCTGCGTTCGGCCGCCGAAACGCGCCTCACGGAGCCTGGGGGGTACGTGGTGCAGTGGGGGCGCGGCGTACCTTGGCTCTAGAGCGGCGATCGGTTTGAAACTTAAGCAATTCCGATCAGTTCCAGCCTGGTTCGACAGCGCGACCGCCGGGTGATCTGCTGGCCTCACCGGAGGCCGTCATGACGATTACTCGCTGGATCCCCCCCACGACCACCACTCCACAAGAGGAGTGGATTCTGAAGCGGTGCCGAAAGAAGCGGAAGCTTTTCTCGTTCCTGCGGGAGCATCGAAGCCAGATCTTCAACGATGCTCTCCATGATGACCTTGAGAAGATGTATCGAGATTCTGGGGCCGGCAAAGACGCCGCTCAAGGCCCCGTTGGAGGTACTTCGCCGTTTCATGGACCAAGACCTTGAACCGGACCCTGGCGGAGGTGGGGGGATGCGCATCACCGAGGGGGTGGCCAAAGATCGCCGCATTTCAGTTGAGGACGGCGACATGCGCCATGGCCGAAAGTCGAAGAGCAAGCGCATCGATGGCTACAAACGTCACGTCGCGACGGACCTCGGCAGCAGAGCCATCTTGGCGTGTGCGGTCACGCCAGCAAATCAGCCGGAGCATGAGGCCTTGCCGAAACTAAAGTCGGACATCGACGCGCAGAGCATTCGGTTCTCCGAGTTCCACTTCGATCGAGGGTACATGGGGAGCCCCACGGTAAGCGAACTGGCGGAGCAAGGTGTTGTGATTCTGTGCAAGCCATGGAAAGCCCGGAACGGGGACCTCTTCTCAAAGGAAAAGTTCGACCTCGACCTGCGAGCCAACACGATCACTTGCCCCGGCGGCGAGACGGAGCCCATCGAGTTCGGGAAAAGTGTCCAGTTCAGCGCCGATGCGTGTGACTCATGCCCGCTGCGCGTCAAGTGCACATCTGCCGCCAAAGGGAGTGGCCGGACCGTCAGCATCATGGAGGATGAGCGACTCCAAAAACGACTCCGAACTATTGCCAAGACCAAGTCTGGCCGCGAACTCTTCCGGGAGCGTATCCCCGTCGAGCACAGCCTCGCGCACATCGGCCAGCGCCAGGGTCGACGCGCGCGCTATCACAGCACGCGGAAGAATCTCTACGACTTACGCCGCGCCGCGAGCATCCAGAACTTGGAGATCGTTCAGCGAAATGCCGCCTAGGATGCCGAATTCAAACCGGTCGCCGTTCTAGGTTGCTGTCGTACGCGCATTCGGTGGTCGAGGACCCGACGGTCATTGTCGGTAAGGCTGTTGGTACGGTTCAAATCGTTCACGGCTGAGGCGGCGGCCGTTGAGGGCGAGGAGTTCCGCTGGAGCGAATGCATTCGCGCTGTCGGCCGGGAGCTGGGCTTGGACGAACGCGATGATCTTGCGGCGCGCGGCCTGTCCTGCACGGTGGCGTAGAACATCGACCACGGACGGCTCCGCGGTGGCGACGTCGCCCAAGTCGGCCGCGGGGCTCTCCTCGCACTCGTCCCAGACCTCGAATATTAGCTTGCGGCGTGTTCGCGGTGGTTGGCTGCTGCGCCAGATCGCGAGCAAGTCCCGATTCATCTGCGACATCTGACGGGCGATGTTCTTCTTGGCGTACTTTTTCGCCACCTTCAACCGCACCGAAAAGCTTGCCGCGAGCAGTCTTCTCTTCGCCTTGGTCCAACAGCTCGGTCCCGGTAGCCCGCAGCTCTTGCGGTTGCGAAAGTGAACGCGGCCATCGGGCAGCAACTCCGCGGTCCAAGCTGCGGCGATGGGGTCAGTGTGGATCAGCCGCCCCCGCTTGCGTTCGAACCCAACGTCCTCGGGGGTCCGCGCGGCCTCAAGCACGTCTGCGGTGTCGCGTGGGCGAGCGGGTCCATGTGCGCCATCAAGGGGCACGTGTTGCGCGGTGGTTGACGGCGGACCAAGCCGATGCGGGCCTCGCAGGCCTGACAACCCGAGCGCCTCCGTTCCGGCTGCCGATGGGGGCGCGGATGGGGGGAGCGAGACCGTGCTGTCGTCGTCTCGTTTCCCGTCGCGGTCATCGTTTTCGACGGCGGGGGTGGGCTCTGCGCTTGCCCGGCGTCTCGAGCGGCGTCGATGATCCGGGTGCGGCTCCGCAGGTTCTGGCTTGGACTCTGGTTCTGGTTTCGGCGTAGGGGTCGTATCCGCTTGTGGTGTCGGCGGTGGCGTGGGAAGAGCGTCCGGCATCGTGATGAGCTGCACCTCGGCCAGCTGCACGGTCGGCTTCGGCGGCTCCTTGGGCTCTGGCTCCTGCAGCACGGCCAGCCCCGCGAGCACCGCCACGTGCACGGCCACCGAGGCTGCTCCAGCGCGACGCGCTCCCACGGGGTTCACGGTAGCCCGTCTTCGAGGTCCGTTGGGGTCGAACGGTCCCTCCCGGCGAAGGCGATGCTTCTACCGACGTTCGTCGGCCTGGCCGCGATCGTTGAGAAACTCGGCGATCTCCGGCCAGCTTTGACCCAAATACTCGAGCCCCTGGTAGTCGACCGACGCCTCCCCGGAAAGAGCGGGCCGTTCACGGTAGTGAGGACCGGGCGCGTGCGAGCGCGCGAACGCATGCAACGCTGTGAGCATGTGGCGGTCTGGGGCCGCGAGCACGGCGTCTGCGAGTCTCCAGCCGCGGTCGAAGTTGGCGATCGCTTGCCCAGGTTCGCCACGTCGGAGCGCGAGGACCATGCGCGGCGCGATCGTCAGTGCGGGCACAGTGTCCGAGCTGTCACGCTCGGCGCGCGCCAGCCATTCGTCGGCCGCATCGAGCTCTCCGAGCAGTGCCGCGGCGAGAGCGACCAACGATCTTGCACTTGCGCCGTGTGCGGGCATGGGAGGTACGTCGTACTCACCGTTGACCAACCGCGCGCGCATCAGATCGTAGGCCTCGCGGGCATCCCCGTCTCGCAGCATCGCGACCGCTTGCAACTGCATCGCCAGCGTCTCCATCTGCCGTGTGCCCCGCACGACGGTGCGCAGTGTTTCGGCTCGGGACCGCGCCTCGGACGTCCGCCCCATCGCGAGACACAACTTGATCTCCTGGGACTCGATCGCGCCTCGCGTCGCGGTGCGCTTCATCCATCGCACGTGACGGGCCATAAAGACGAGCCAGACAAGGACCGCCACCGCGAGCCAGGATACGAGCAACTGCGGCACCAGCAGGATGCCCGCGGTCATGACACCAAAGATGCCGAAGGCCGCCCGGTAGATCCGCCGCTGGGTGGGCTTGGTCCGGTACTGGGCGAGCGCAGGTTGTGGCGGGTGGTGCTCCGCTGGGATCGGACTCGACGTCGTTGCGGGCAACTGGGTCACAGGCCGCGCGAACGTATACCAGCCGCGCCCCCGGTCGCCAGCTGAGCCATTCGACTACCTGGAACTGTGGACGAAGGTCACTCGGGCTTGCCCAGGCGAAAATGCAGCGTGACGTCAAGGGGGCGAGCCGAATCCCACTTTGGATCTTCCAGCTTCCGGTACGTGCAGTCGACGGTGCGCCGCAGGCTGACGGCTGGGACCCCCACCAACGACGCCAACACCCTGGGGCACGAGTTGGACGTCGTGGCGTCTGTCCGCCCGTGGAAACCGCTCGCCGTATCCGCTGGCTACGCGGCCTTCGTACCCGGTGCGGCCGCCAAACAGTTGTCTGCCCCCGACCTGCAGCATTTTTTCTACCTGTGGCTGGTCGCGACCTTCTAGCCCTCTCGAACACGTCGAGGCTGTTGTCCTCGTGCCCGGTGCACATGGAACCTGAAGCGACCCGATTGATCACTTGTAGCTCGTAGCCTCCGCACTCCGATCGGTGCTCGCGCAGCCTGTGCCGTGCTAACAACTGGCGCACCGTGGCCACCGATCCAGTTGTCGTTTCTCACTACTCCGATGCACTTTGCGTGTGGGCCTATGTTGCGCAGGTCCGCTTCGACGAGCTGGACAGCACGTTCGAACACGAGGTGCAGATCGACTACCGCTACTGCTCGGCCTTCGGCGCCGTGCACCAAAAAATGCACTCTGGCTGGGCCGAACGCGGGGGGGTGGCGGGCTACGCGGCGCACGTCCAGGGCATCGTGGACAAGTTCGAACACGTCCACCTGCACGCCGATACGTGGGCGAAGGTCACCCCGACCTCGTCGATGCCCGCACACGTATTCTTGCGCGCGGTGGCATTGGTCGATCCCTCGGCGCATCGCGAGGCCGCCTGGGCGGTGCGACTCGCGTTCTTTGCTCAGGCACGCGACATATCCCAACGGGACGAGTTGCTAGCGATCGCCGAGCAGGGGAACGTCTCGCACGTCGAGGTGGAGCGTCGCCTGAACGACGGGTCGGCGTATGCATCGTTGTCGCTCGACCTTCGCGCAGCCGCGGAACAAGGCATCACCGTGAGCCCGACGGCGGTCTTCAATGAGGGACGCCAGCGCCTGACCGGCAACGTTGGCTACCGGGTCCTGGAAGCCAACGTTGCTGAGCTCGTCCGCCAGCCGACCGCCGAGGTCAGCTGGTGCTGAGACCATTGCTGTAGTGCTAGAGCTTGAACGACGCGGTATGTCCCGAGACGTAGCCGGTGAAGAACTCGACACGATCCAACCCTGCGGCGGTCGGGACCTCGAACGTGACCCAACCGCGTGCCTTGTTCCCCGGGGTCACAAAACCCTCGGTGAGCCTTGGTTCCTTGGTTCGGTTGTCCAGCACGATTGCCTCGAACGCGTGGCCTTCGGTGTCGTAAAGGTGCCACTTGCCGCCGCTGTACTTCAGATTTTCGTCGCCCCCTGCGTGCTGAAGTTCGACATCGAACGCCAGCATGCGGTGCGCCGTCTTTGCCTTGCCCTCGGCCGGCACATACGGGTCCTCGGTGGCGTGGATCAGGACGTCGAAGTTCTCGACGCGAAGCGTATCGCCGACCTTGCCGGCGGCACTGGCTCCGACCTTGCCGGCGGCACTGGCTCCGCCTTTGCTACCGCCGTCCACGTCAAACAAGTCGCATGCGACGCACGCTACGAGGCACAGGGCGACGCCGTATACCGACTGCATGCGCAGGGTATAGCACGCGGCAATGCGTACTAGGGCGGTCGACAACCGAGACAGTGGCACCGGGTTCCGCATCACCACCGGGCGCCTATTCAACATGTCGCGGTGTCAGACGCACCGCATCGGTGAGTTGTAGTCCCCGTTTGGGCCGGACACGTGAACTCGTATCGCGGTCACGGCCCGGATCTACACGCACGAGGCTCACTCCGCTACGGAACTGCCGAGGACGCAGATTGCAGCGCCGCGTTGTCGCAGGTCCGACGTGTCGCCAACTCGTCATTCGCTATGGAATGGGGTCTCCTTCTTCGAAGGAAAACCGTTTGGCTTGGACGGAAATCTCATCTCCGCTCTGCATTTCAATGCGGAGCACAAGAGTTCCGGCGCGTTCACCGAGCGACACATCGTTGATCGATTGGCTCTCTCCCCAGGGGAAAGCTCGCCCGCAGCTGATCCCAGTGACACCCACCCCGACGATCGCGCCACCCCGACGGACGCCACCGCCAACGTGGATCACCTCAACTCGGATGGTGCCCTCAGCCCACCGTAGCTGGACCATTTGGAGCGTGGCATCGTGGAGTGCTGAGTAGTCCGTCACGGGTTCTCCGACGGGAGATTCAAGAGAAGGGGCGATTCTGGCGCCAACACGCTGCCATCAGGTCCGATACGTTGGCCGGGCGGGTCGGCGGGCTGGAGGTGCCTCACTGCCGTCGTTTCTCCTGCCCGTCTCAAGTTCATATGACTGGGGCCTCATGGGCAAGATCTCTGCGGCCGAACACTCCCGGCTACAGTGGCTGTCACTGCAGCCCAATCTCCGCGCCCTCTGCGATGTGGTCGCGAAATCGAACTCGAATCAACTCGCCGATTGCAAGCGTGCGAAGGAGTTCTTGGGTGCGATCGCCAAATTGGAATCTCTCCATTTCCGCTCCTAGTAGCGCTTCCGCGTGGTCATCGAGGAACGTCTCCGGGCTCTTCCCGCCAACCAGATGATTCGGGACGACCCAGACCGCATCTTCCTCCGGGAAGTAGGCTCTCGTATATCCTTGCGCCCGGAGCCACGCGACGAAAGGTTCTCGGACATCAACGATCACGACAGTGTATCGCATCAGTGTTTGCGATAGGGTTTTCTCCGGCATCGGTAGTTCATCCTCCGTTGCGAACCGAGCGTCCGCTAGCACGCGCCACGGCAGCCATCGTATCCTGCTGGAGCGAGGGTGGAAGGTCTACACCTTCAAATGATGGGTTTGGTCCATTGATGCTCCGCGATCTCCAACTGATGATTGTCAGTGAATCATCAGCTTCGAGCTGAGCCGTGAACCCTCTTAACCTCTCCGTGGGTACCCCGGCATCTCGAAAGCCGTCGGCGACGAAGTCGTGGCCTCCTCGGGCTGGCACCCATCCGGAAGGTACCGGGCGACCGTAAGTGGAAGGGCTCAAACGGATTGACCCACTTACCGGGTCGTAGACCCCCGAAAAACCCTGCGCTGCCCCAAACTCACGGAAATTCGGAACGAGATCATCAGGCCCCCCCCAGCCCCCCAGTCCGCCCCTGCCGAGGGCGTCCCGGCCAACCCGAGCGGGTCAACCCAGCCCACGGGATCGGCCACATACCCGTACACGCCCAACCCGCCACGCAGCCCAATCGGG
>JAESSZ010000755.1 GCA_016763875.1 Nannocystaceae bacterium | reverse complement strand
TTGCGGCGGCCGCAGGCCTGTTCGCGGGCTGGGCGGTCAGCGCCGACTACCTCGTTGGCGTGCTCGCACTGGGGATGGCCGTCGCTGCGTGCGATTGGCGATCCGAGGCACGTCTCATTGTGTGGGTCGCCGCAGGTTCACTACCGATCGTAGGCGCAACCCTGGCCTACCACGACGCGGCGTTCGGCTCGCCGTTGTCCATCGGCTACGACCACCAAGCGAACTTCGAGTTCGCACGCAATCGTCTCTCGACCTTCTCAGGCAATCCGCTCACGGGTCTGTGGACGTTGTGGGGGCTGGGCGAGGGCGCGGGCGTGCTCGCGATGTCCCCAATCGCCGGTTTCGGACTGCTTGGGTTGGCGGTCTCCCCTTGGCGGCGCGTTGCGCTTGCGGCCGTGCCCTGGGTGGTCCTGCTCTCGTTCCACAAAACACCAGGCGGCGGCGGCTCGGTCGACCATCGTTACCTCGTGCCGTTGATCCCCGTGCTTGCTCTGGGCCTGGGCGTGCTGTGGCAGCGGTGGGTGACCGACGGCGGGGCGTCTCGTCGGCTGCTGGGCGCCGCGCTCGTGACCCTTGCCCTGGCCTCTGGGTTTATGGTGTGGAGTCATTTTCTTCAGGTTCGCGCCTGAAACGCTACTCTTCGCGCGGGCGTCCCGATGTCAGGGCAGATCAACCGAGGAGTCGTGCGCCTGGGGCTGTTGATGTTCATCAGTGCCGGGCCCGCATTGTTGCTGCAGGGCGGCGGCGGGCTGGCGCTCGGCCCCACGCGATTGCTCGTGACGCAACTCGTCTTTGCGTTGTCGATCGTGGCGATGCTGGCTGGCTCGTGGCGCACGCCGTACCAGTGGGTGACCACGACCTACTTCGCCGAGGGGTTTCCCTACGCGGTTATCAACAACCTCGCCGAAGTGCTCTTCACTGAACTCGGTGCAAGCCTTCGCGTTATCGGGCTGACATCGATCTTCCACCTGCCGTGGAATCTCAAGTTCTTGTGGGGCCCGTTCATCGACGAGTACGAGACCAAGCGGCGGTGGCTGTTGGCCACGGAGGTGGTCTTGTCGGTGATGCTGCTCGCCCTGGCTGTGCTGTCGACATCGTCGATGTTGATCGTCGCGATCTCCGGCGTGTTCTTGCTCGCTGCATACGTTTCGGCCACGCACGACGCGGCGATCGATGGGTTCTATATGGAGGGCCTGAGCGAGGCCGATCAGGCCAAGTTCGTTGGCTATCGCGCGGGCGCCTACCGAGCGTCGACCGTGCTGGTGCTCGGGGTGCTGCTCGTGCTCGCTGGCAACGCGGGTTGGGCGGTCACGTTTGGCGTGGCGGCAGCAATCATGGTCGGGCTCACTGTCTTGCACTCGGTCGTCCTGCCGAAGGTCGAGTCGCAAGGCCGGGATGCACGCGAGCTGTTGCGCCTGCTTGTCCGGCCCCGTGTCATCACGGCGGGACTGGTCATCGCCCTGGTCGTGGTCGGATTTCGAAGCAACGACATCGATTTTGGCGTGGGAGCCGCGCTGGCTCCGGTGCCGATTATCGGCAAACTGCCCGTAGGTGGCTGGATAGGCCTCATCTTCGTGACGCTGCTCGCGGTGGTCTTGGCGCGTCTCGAGGCGGTCAAGCGTTGGTTGGCGCGAAAGGACTCGGCCTACGGTCGGGCGTTTGTGCATTTTCTCGACCAACCAAAGATAGTCCCCGCGCTTGTCTTTATTCTGGTGTTTCGTACGGGCGAGTCGTTCCTCATGAAAATGAGGCACGTGTTTTTACGCCGCGAGGTCGCGTTGTCGCTCGAACAGATCGGATTGCTCAACGGGATCTTGGGATGGGTCTTTGCGATCGCAGCGACGATTGTGGGCGGGCACCTGATCAACAAACACGGCCTGCGCCGTTGGATCTGGCCGTTCGTATTGATGCAGAACGTGCCCAACCTTTTCTACGCGTGGGTGGCGGGATTCGACGATCCTGCCTCGGCGAGCGTGCCGCTGATGGCGGCAGTGATCTCGGTGGAGCACTTTGGCGCGGGCTTGGGTACGGCGGTGTTCATGGTCTACACGCTTCGGTGCTGCGACCCGCGGCACAAGGCGGCGAACATGGCCATCGTCACCAGCATCATGAGCTTGGGCTACTCGCTGGCGGGGGCGATAAGCGGGGACTTAGCCGCCTCGATGGGATTCCCGGCGTATTTCTCGCTCACGTTTTTCGTCACCGTGCCGAGCATGGTGCTGCTGTTCTTCGTGCCGCACCTCGATGGCCGCGAACCGCGTTCAACGTAGTCTGACCCGCTGTTTTACGATTTTCGGAGATTTTGGTGCAACACGGCGCCGGTTGCCGTCGATAGCGGGGCCGATGCGACACTCCCTGACCGTTACGCTGCTGTCTTTGACATTGGTCCGCTGCAGCGCCGAAGCCACAGACGATGCGGAGGCCACCGCTGACGATACTTCCACGGGCGCCGTCTCAGCGGTCGAGACTGGTGGCGACAGCACCTCGGATCCCGGGCCCATCGACGGGACGGACGAAGACGGGGCAGACAGCGGCAGTGACTCCACTGAGGGCGACACCACTACCGATGACGGGGAGGAGGGCGACGACACCACAACCGGCGGCACCACAACGGGCGAACCTTCGGGGGATTGCAGTCCCGCGTTTACTTGTGTCGAGACCGCGCCTAACGGTTGGGAAGGTCCGTTCACCTTGCAGGAAGACGGCGATGACTGCGGTCCCGGGTTTCCCACGTTGGTCTGGGTGGGTGGCGTGGAGGCCGAGGCGGAGGATGCAACCTGCGAGTGCGACTGCGACGTCACCTCGCACACCTGCCCAACCGCTGGGCTCCTCGAGTATCACGAGGCACCATGCCCCTCGAATTGGAATTCGACCGTGGTCATGGATCCGGTTGGGGAGGGGCTGGCGAGCCTGGGAATGTTGACTCCGGGTTCGGTCCGGGCTTACCCATGGCCGTCATCACAGGGCGAGGCAACGTGTGCCGCGAGTGTTGATCTCGAGGTGTTCCCGACGCCGTCGATCGTTGGTTCCAATCGGCTGTGTGGGTTGGGCCCAGCGCCGACCGCGTGCGGTGATGACTTGGAGGGCGAATGCATCGTGGACAGCCAAGCCCCCGTGTGCCTCATGCACGAGGGGGACGTAGAGTGCCCTGTCGGTACGTATCAAGACCGCCACCTCTACTACGACGACGCCGTCGTCAACCGCGAGTGTTCATGTGGCTGCGAAACGGAGACCGTGTGCCCTCCAGGTGCCGTTGCCGGGACGGTGCAAACGAGTAACGGGCCCATGCACTACGGACTCACGGCTGACGGCGAGTGTTCGGTGATTCCAGAACCCGGCCAGATCACGACTGCCAACTACTTCCCCGCGGCGGGCGCCTCGACATGCGAAAGCGAAGGGGAAATCTCTGGCGAGGTGACGGTCGCGCAGCCGAGGACCGTCTGCTGCGCATGACCGCCCACTGCGTACGCTAGTCCCCGCGCGGCCGTCATCTACGCGCGGGATTCGGTCCGCGCTTGCTCGCTGCCATCCGGCCTCATCCGCGCCAGCATGGGCTCGATGATCCCAAACCACGCGTCGTGCCGCGCGGCGTCGAGGCCCGCTTGGCCGAGCCGGCCGGTCTGTGCGAGCGCACTGTCGCCATCACTTGCCACCGCGGGCTTGCCGAGTGTTTTGCGGAAAGCCTCGGCCCGCAACTGAACTCGCTGCCACACCGAGGGGCCCCCGCGTTCGATGGCCCAAGCGACTGTTCGCCAGGCTAACGCGGCGTGGGCGGCCTCATCTTCGGCGATGCCATCGAGTGCTCGACGCAGGGCCGGGTCACTCACACCGACGGCCGCGCGTTCGATGACCAGTGCCGCGGTGGTCTCGCCAACGCAGCCTTCGATGAACGTGTCGGCGGCGAAACGCGCAAAGTCGGGCTCTCGCGGCGCGCAGATCGGCAGGGGCCCGGGCTGTGACGCCGCCGCACCGCACGCGACTGCAATAGCCAAGCAGGTCCTTGCATGCCGGATCTCGTCCAGCGCCGCTTTGTGTGTGTGCTCGATCAGGTCCGGGGGTGCGCCGAGTGACATGAGCTCCAACGCGACGCGCCCAAAGGAAGCGACCGAGGCGTGTTCCATCGCTGCGTCCAAGAGCCAGTGCTTGGCGGCGTGCTGGAGCACCCCGGTCGGGGCGTCGATCGTGAACTTGCCCTGCACCCAACCGTCGCCGGGAAGAAACTCGGCGAGTACGGGTGTCGATGTTTCGTCCAGCAGAGGACGACCGCCAGGGCACTGTTCGGTCCGTGAGTAGCAGCAGGCATCGGCCTCGCCTGCCGCGCGCTTGGTTTTGGTCGCGACCTCGTCGAAGACGCCCTCGGGTGGCGCCGAGGGCGGACAGCCCAAAGAACCGACGGGTTTCTTATCGACAGAGAGTTTTTGTGCCGTCTCTTTCGATTCGCACCAGCGGATGGTCGGACAAGTTGCCCTCGGTCGTTCCCGGGGGACTCTCGCGTCGGGCGCGGTGGGGAGTTTCACGTCGCGTGCGACGGGGAGTTTTAGGTCGGGCGCGATAGCGGTGTCGCCGCCGTCGAGCTTGATGTCGCCGCCGTCGAGCTTGATGTCGCCGCCGTCGAGCTTGATGTCGCCACCGTCGAGCTTGGTGTCGTTTGTCGGCTTGGTGTCGTCGGTCGGTTTGACGTCGGCGACGGGTTTGGCGTCCTCGCCCGGCTTCGCCTCGACGTCGTTGCTCGCGACCGGACTATTGGCACTCGTGTCGGTCTTGCTGGACGTGTCGCATCCCGCGGTGGCGAGCGATAGTGCCGGTAGTAGCGCCATCAGTAACCGTTCGACATCACGGGGTCTCATGCGCGAAATGATACCGCCGTTGCAGAACCATCCCGAGTCCCCGTCGATTTCCTAGCGGCAACCAGCGTGGCGACGTACCATCACCCAATGCGGCGGTTTACGATGGCGTGGGTTCTAGTTGGCGGCACGTTGGCGGGATGCGGCGATGATGTGCCCGACGATGTCGGCGGGACCGCTGACTCTGGATCCGGTGGGAGTACCGGAGCGTCTTCCTCTGAAGGGCCGGCGGCAGACAGCAGCGACGACGACGAGCCGGCCGACTCCAGCGGTGGCACGACGGGGGCGCCCGAGCAGCCCGATCCTCTGCCGCCTTTGTCTGCCGCACCGCTGACAACCGAAGAAACTCTGGTCACCGTGCTGCCCGCACCAGCGGAGCGTATCGGTGACCCGCGCATCCCCGAGGAGATCGTGAGTCTGCTGGCCGACGGTCACGGCGATTTCGAATTGGCTGAGGGCGAGCCGATCATCGATGTGACGCAAACGGGGGACTCGCCCACGCCGCCGGGCCCCAACGCGCAGCTGCTCACGCGATTTGTCCACCTTGCCGACAGCCAACTCGCCGACGACGAGAGTCCGACGCGTGTCATCGGTCTCGACGACTTTGCGGGTGGCGGATTTCGCCCAGCGGAGACGTACGGATGTCACGTGCTCGACGCGGCGGTGCGCACGATCAACCGCGTTCACGAAGACCTACCGCTGGACTTCGTGGTGCTTGGTGGCGACAACACTGACAGTGCGCAGGGCAACGAGCTGGCGTGGTTTCTGGGGGTGATGGATGGGCTGGGGCCGATTCACTGTGATTCGGGCGACGACAACGATCCTGAACCCGGCGAGGGCAACGACCCCAAGGACCCATTCACGCCGGTTGGCCTCGACGTGCCTTGGCTGTGGGTCACGGGCAACCACGACACGCTGGTGCAGGGCAACTTTCTCATCGCGAGTCGACTCGAAGCTGCGATTGGAACCATCGCGGCCGGGGGCACGCGCGACTGGACGCAACCGGGTGGTCCGGCCGTCACAGGCTCCGTTCCCGCCGACCCCGCGCGCGCGTTGGGAACGCAGACGGCGATCCTCACCGCGGTCGCGGCTTCAGGTGACGGGCATGGCATCGACGACGATGTGATCGCCCGCGGCGAGGCCGACTACACCTTCGACGTCGAAGGCACCGATGTCCGTCTTATCGTTCTGGATACGACCGCCTTCGAGGCTGGCGGATCCGAGGGCCTGTTGCTCGACGCCGAGGTCGATTCGTTCCTGCGACCGGCACTCGACACCGCCGAGGCGGATGGCAAGCGCGTGATCCTGGTTTCGCATCACGCTTCGGGCAGTCTGACCGGCGCCTCCGATGACGCAGTTGGCACCGCCGATTTTCGTCTTCTTCTTGGCGAGTACGACAACGTGCTGATGCACCTGTGCGGACACTCCCACCAGCACTCGGCCAGACTCGTCGAGCCAATGGGAGGCACGCCGTATTGGGAGGTCATCACTTCCGCCCTGATGGACTACCCCAACCAGATGCGCGTCATCGAGGTCCACGACCAGGACAACGGCGAGTACCGCATCCAAATGGTTGCGTTCGACTTCCAAGCCGACGACGACCCCATGGGGGAGGCGGCGCGTGCGCTGCTGGTGCTCGACTACACGACGGGCTGGGATCCCGCGGACGCGCCCGGCGATCTCGAGGATCGCAACGTCTCGCTGTACGTGCCCGTGCCGTGAAGCGTCGGCTGCGGGCCTCCGAGCCGAGGAACCGGCGCCATTATTGTCCCGAATCCTGACGCTACCGAGCCTCTAGCCCACGCTTGTGGCGATTTTTGCCGTCCATCGTGATTCGGGGCGTAAGTTCTGGGCCTCATTATAGTTGTCTTGCCCCAGGGTAGGCGCGGGGTGCGTCTTGTGCACCTGGTGTACGCTTCGGACGCGGATCGACGGTGATTTTTCCTCTCGCTTTCTTGTTGTTGAATGTCGTACCGACGGCGACCAGCGCCGAAAACGGCGAAGAATGGTCGCCACCGGGGCGCAAGGACGGCGGCGCTGAGGAGTACGGCCCGTTCTTCGAGGACGAGCCGGTCTCCGACACGCAGTGGACCTCGCAGTCGCGGAGATCCAAGTACCCGGTGCTGTCGGTTGGCGAAGGCACGTTTTGTTTCGTCGAGGGGTCGCACTGCAAAGCGTCGTTGCTGATCTCCGGAGAGGTCGCGGCCGGCCTACGCGTTCCGGCGAGCAACAAGGGACCCGATATTCCCTACGCGCATTGGGGCGTCCGCGGTGGACTGACCGTGCGCCCGATCATGTTCAACCGACGCGCGTGGCACCCGTGGGGGGTCGGTGTGGTCGGCTGTTGGACACGAGGTACCGGTTCGGTGACCATCGAATCGACCGGCGACGCGCAGGAGCAGGCGTCCACCGACAGGACCGATGCCTGGAGAGTCGCCCTGCTCAACCAGCTTTGGCTGAGTCGGAAGCCGCACGCGTTGCATTTGGACTTCGCCATTGGCGTCGTGCGGAGCCAGGTGCTGACGAGCGGGACATCGTTTTCTGGGTCGCACGCTGAGATCGGCTTCGGTTGGGGCGGCTGGGGTGCGGTCTACGGTGGCGCTGATTTTCTCGACCGCGATACACGGGTGGTGTTCGGGTTCCGAGCCCATGGCGTGGCGGCTGCCCCCGTGGTCGTGGCCGCGTTGCTCGGTTTGGCTTTGGGGGGTGCGCTGTGATCGTGTTGGGTTCCTTGCTCGCGACGGGCTGGCTTGTTGCGATGGCTCCGGCCACGGACGCCACAACAGAGGCGGTGGCTCCGGAGATCACCGCGGTCCCTGATGCGAGTCCCGAGCCCGCAAGTCCCGAGCCCGCAAGTCCTGAGCCGGTCGTCGCCGATGCGGGCCCTGAGCCGGTCGTCGCTGATGCGATTCCCGAGCCGGTCGTCGCGCCTCCGAGCGAGGTCGCTACGGTTGCGCCCGTCGAGACTGAGACTGAGGCTGAGACTGAGCTGGCCGATACGGGCCAAAGCAAGCTGCATCGTGCGGTGGAGCGTTCGGGACCGCCGTACTACGACGAGGCCGACCAGGCCGAACTCCGCGAGCGCCACGGGATCAAAGAGACCCAGGACACGCCGCGCGAGCCAGTTCGGTGGCGATGCCTCATCGCCGACCCAACGTGCGGTACGAGTTTCGAGGTCAATGCACTGTCCGCTTACGGTCGCCGATTTCAGCAGGGCAACGTGAGCACGGGCGAGGTTCGGCGCTGGCACACCGGCCGGGCGCAGTACGATCTTTGGGTCAACATCCCGGTCTTTAGCGAGACGCGGCGACGCACCAAGTTCACGCGGATGACCCTTGGACCCAAGGGGGGCCTCGTGTTCAGCGACACGGGGGATTTCTGGGGCAACTTCGGCATCGCGGCGCGCTACTGGCTGGGTCGCGGCCGCTTTGCCCCCTCCATCGAGTTCTCGAGCGCGCTGGCGTTCAAGTTGGGTGGGCGACCGACTAACGGTCTGCTCGGTGGTGAGCCGAAGTTCGTGAGCCAGCGGGGCCCCGTCGGGTTCGTTGCGGATGTTGGGGTGGGGATCGGTGGTTTTGGCGCGATCGTTGTCAGCGGGCAGTACGACAGCCCGCTCGCGCGTGAAGACGTGCCCGAGCAGTTCCGCGTCGCCGCCGGTGGCATGTTCTACGTGGGCTTCCGCGGCAACATCCTATGGGGTGCTCCCGCGGCGGCCGCGATCGCGACCCACGGGATAACGCAGCGCACCGTCGAGCGACCTCGGTAGCCGGCCAGGCGCAAAGCCTACGCAAAGCCAAGGCGCAGTGCCCATGGTCCCGCTGTGCGAGGCGTGGCATGGTCGTTTCGGCGTGCCGATCGTCGTGCAAAAATATGGAGGGTCGTCGGTCTCAACCACCGACAAGATCCGACTTGTCGCACAGCGTGGTCGCGACCGCCGAAAGCGGCGCGCAGGTTGTCGTCGTGGTGTCTGCCATGGGCAAGACAACCGACCAGCTGATGATGCGGGCCAAAGAGATCAGCGACTCGCCCTCGCGACGCGAGCTGGACATGCTGCTGACCTGCGGCGAGCGGGCTTCGATGGCGCTGCTGTCGATGGCGATCCACGAGTTGGGGCACGAGGCGATCAGCCTAACCGGATCGCAGTCTGGGATCATGACGAACGCTCGCCACTCGGGCGCGCGGATTATCGAGGTCCGGCCGCACCGGGTTGTCGACGAGTTGGATGACGGCAAGATCGTCATCGTCGCCGGGTTTCAGGGGGTCTCGTACAAGCGCGAGATCACCACGCTCGGACGCGGCGGGTCCGACACTTCCGCAGTCGCCCTGGCAGTGGCCTTGAATGCGGAGCGGTGTGAAATTTGTACGGATGTGGA
>JAESSZ010000754.1 GCA_016763875.1 Nannocystaceae bacterium | reverse complement strand
GGCTCCCGTCGAGTTCGACAGCAGCCCGGGCGAGGAAAAGGGCCCAGGCGGCAAGGCAGAAGCCTGGGGTTCCGCCGACAGCCCGTTCCGCTTTGACTCTGACATCGTTATCGCGTTCGGCGAGTTGCCGACCTCCGGCGCCGCGACCGTGACGCCATGGGCCGCCAGCTACTGGCCAATCTATGAGGACAACATCAACGTGCTGTGGGACGGCCCGGACTCGATGTCCGCGTCCGCCAAGTACGGCGAGGCATTTGGGGTCGACGGGGTTGAGGATGCCGTCTCCCGCAACCACGGTATCGACAGCCGCACCGGTGCCACCGTCTGCTCCGACGACGACGACTGCGACGCCGACCTCGTCGAAGCTTGTGCGATTCGTACTGGCGAGACCGAAGGCCGCTGCATCCCGACCTGGTTCGGCATCTGCCACGCCTGGGCGCCCGCGGCGATCATGTACGCCGAGCCGGAGCATCCCGTCACGCACAACGGCGTTGAGTTCAAGATCAACGACATCAAGGGCCTGCTGACCCTCGCCAACAACCGCGTCGAGAGCGAGTTCGTGTCGCTGCGCTGCAACTTCCAGCCCGACGACATCGAGCTCGACGAGAACGGTCGCCCGCTCGACAACAACTGCCGCTACACCAACCCGGCCACCTACCACATCTTGCTGGCCAACTACCTGGGCATCCGCGGCGAAGGCTTCGTCGAGGACCGCACGCTGTCGGCCGAGGTCTGGAACCAGCCGATCCGTAGCTTCGTCGTCATCGAGCAGCGTCAGGTCACCGAGGCCGAGGCCAACGCACTCATCGGTGTCGCGCTCTCGGGTGAAACCGCCACCGCCGACGGCACGCTGGGCCGCAACGAGTGGGAGCACCTGGGCCCGTTCGAGGTCTCCGCGGGAGACAGCATCAACATCGTGCTCTCGGGCACCGCCGACAGCGACCTGTACGTGAACTTTGGGTCGGAGCCGACCGCCAACGACTTCGCTTGTCGCCCTTACCTCAACGGTTCGGCTGAGAGCTGCAACCTGACGGCCACCGAGGACACCACGCTGTTCGTCGGCGTCTCCGGCTACGCCGCTTCCTCTGACTTCGAGCTTGAGGTCAACTACGGCTCCGCGTCCAGCAACTACGCGTTCAACCCCAACGCCGTTGAGTTGCACTACTTCCAGACCGACGTCGATTACATCGCCGAGTCGGCGACCACGACCGACGGCAACCTGTCGGCAGTCATCGACAACTACACCCGCACCGACCACTACGAGTACATCCTTGAGGTCGACGCGGCCGGTAATCTCATCGGCGGCGAGTGGGTCGGCGACAGCAAGATGGCCCACCCGGACTTCTTGTGGCTGCCAACCGGGATGAACACCCCAAGCGTCGCTGGCGGTGCCATCCGCTGGGCTGACGTCCAGACCATCTACAACGCCTCCATCACCGAGCAAGGCGGCGGCGATCCTCCCCCGCCCGCTAGCGACTGCTGCGACGCAAACGGTAGCGCTGGCTGCGACAACAACGCCTGCGAGGCCTCCATCTGCGCGGACGACTCGTACTGCTGCGACACCGAGTGGGACAACATCTGCGGCAGCGCAGCTCAGACCGCCCCCGCCTGCTCCAGCGTCTGCGGCTAGTCCCAACAACCTGACGCGCTTCCGCCGGCTTCCCGCTCTGGGTTGCCGGCGGTTTCAATTGTTCATGTCCCCTTGGACTGGCAGTAGTGCTCGCTGGGCTTTTCGGTCCGGCTGCGGTTCCAAGGACAACGAAGTGCCACGGCCAACGTTTGGTGCGCACCTCCGCCCGCGCCCGCGACGTCTACAAAGACTGACCGGATCGCGCTGCCGCTTTTCGGCCAACGCCCATCAGCGGAGCCATCTCGTTGCCTTCCACCTCGATCGAAAATCCGGTCTGGACGCTGAGCTGCTCGAGGCCCGCGCCGGACAGTGCCTCGCGGATCGCGGATCGGCTGAGACCAAGCGATTCCTCATCATCTTCGGCGCGCTCCCAGTCCCACTGCACAAGCAGCCCTCCGGGACCCAGAGCGCTCGCAAGTGTGGCGATTGTGCCCGGATAATCCTCGACGAACGCGCACACTGAGGAACAAACAACGAGGTCGAAGGCCCCTGCCAGTCGCTGGTCACTTCGCAGCAACTGCGTGGTGACGGCAGCACAGACAGGCACAACATTGGCCAGGTTCTTACCCGCGAGTCCCTCGATCATCGCGAGCGAAGTATCGACGCTCACCACAGCGCGGACGACACTCGACAGGTGTCGGGTCAACAGTCCGGTCCCGCACCCGAAGTCGAGCACGCGAGCTCCTGACAAGCTATCCCCCGCGATTCGTTGCAACGACTCGAACGCGGCTGCGGCGTACCTGGCCACCCCGGGTTAGTCATCCCACCCCTTCGCTATCCCGTCCCAGTCCGGTCCCTTCATGCGGTGTGCGCTCCTGCGGCGTTAGCTTAGCAGAGCACTCGTCACCGAATCCCTGACGCTCCCCATCGCAATAGAAGCGGCTACGCTGCACGGTAGCGACGCCAATGCGACGGACAATCCCCACCCTCGTGCTCGCCTGCTCTCTCCTCGGCGCGTGCGGCGACGGTCCAAGTCAGATCGAGAGTGTCTCGCGAGTCGGCGACACTTTCGAGGTGGTTTTTCGCGGGACACTGGCGGAGGACGGCATCGGCTCACGCGCATTCCGGGTCAGCATCGCCACGTTTTCCGACGGCTCCACGACCTATCACGACCCCGGATACTTCTACGACGCAGAGAGCTTCTCGTGCTGTGACATGGAGTGCGGCGCGCACAACTTCGTCAATACAGATTGCGAGCACAGTGACGTGGGCCCACCGTCTTGCTCGTCGTGCGTGCGCACCGGTCCCACCGGCCTGATGGCGTACCAACCCCCTGTCGTCGAGGGAAACGTGCTGCGACTGACGCTCTCCGACGACCTCTCGGACGCTGCATGCGACGAACTGGGGTCCGCCTCCACGCTGATGTTCGTGCATTACGACGGAGGGGAGGCGCTGACAGTGGACGGCGAGCCCGTTTCGCCGTTCGGCGCCGAGTTCATCGATGCGTCCACCCGCGACGACGCCAACGTCGAGGAGATCACAATGTACTGGCTCCGCGCGAGCGGGGAATTCCCGCTGATCGAGCGCGCCCTGGCCGTGCCGCGCTGCTAGCCGCGATGCTGGTTCCGAGGGGATTCATCAAGGGTGCCACCGATACGCGACTCGCCGGAGCCAGCACGGTGAGTTTGGTTCTCAAGGGGTTGGCGTTGGGCTCCAGAACCTCCGTCGCTCGGTGGAGCCCGGCGATCGGGTGGCAGCCCTCGGGTGGCACTCGTACTCACAGAGCTGAACGCGTTTTGGCGAGCAGCTCGGGCAGACCGCCCTCGTAGTCGTCCACGAACTTGGACTCCAGGGCGCGCTCGATCAGGGGAACGGCTTCGGCCGGTCGACCACGATCGAGCAAGACCTCGGCCAGGCCGCGCAGGGCCGGGACGAGATCGGAGTCCTCAGGCGTGAACAAGGAGACCGCGCGCGAGTAGTCTCGCTCGGCAGCGGCGAGGTCACCCTGGAGGTGCGAGACATCCGCCGAGCCGATCAGCGTCTCGGCGATCAGGTCCGGTGTGGTTTCTGGTGAGGATTCGTGAATGGTCAGCGCGCGCTGGTGGTGTCCGCGTGCCCGCTTCAGTTGCCCCGCTTGGGTGGCCACAAAGCCGAGCTTGTTTAGCGTGTTGGCCACGAGGCGGTGATCGGGGCCGAGTTTGGCCTCGCGAATGCTTAGCGCCCGCTCGAAGTAGCCTCGTGCCTCGTCGAGCTCTCCAGCCGACATTGTCACCTTGCCGAGGTTGTACAGGGCGTGAGCCGTGGTCGGATGCTCGGGCCCTAGCTTCTCGCTGAAGATGCCCAACGCGCGCTCAAGAACCGCTTGGGCCTCGTCGTGGCGCCCCAACCCGAGCTTGGTCATACCCTGACGGAGAAGCACTTGCCCCACGCGGGGGTGGTCGGGACCCACGGCGGCCTCGACGATCTCGAGGGCCCGCTCGTGGCGGGTGTTGGCACGAGCGTACTCCCCAACCCCGGCTTCGATCACGCCAAGGTTGGCCTGCAGGTTCCCCGCGGCCAAGTGGTCGGGCCCGAGCGTCGCATCTTGAATGGCCAGCGCCTGCTCGAAGTAGTCCCGCGCCTCGGGGATTTTGCGTTGCGACATGGACGTACCCCCCAGCGAGATCAGCACCGGGACTACCCGGGGGTGCCGGGGGCCGAAATTGGTCTGAGTGATCCCCAGGGCTCGCTCCAGGTAGGCCTGCGCCTGCGCGTGGTTTCCGAGCTGGCGCTCCATGATGCCGAGGTTTTGTAGCGTCGTGGCGACAACGGAGTGCTGGGGGCCCATACCGCCTTCGTGCAAGGCCAGGGCTTGCAACTGATAGGCCCGGCCCTTTTCGTGGTCCCCCCCTTTGCTGATCAACGTGGCCAGATTCGAGAGGTAGGCGCCCCGCTCCAACTCGGTGCCCGTGGCCTTCGTGAGCGGACCGGCGTCCTTGGCCCAGCGATGGCCCTCCTCGGGGCGGCCGAGTTGGTAACCGACCACGAACATCAATTTCCGGGCAGCCTGCGCAGCTTCTTCCGCCATGAGCAAACCGAGCGCGTCCTCGTAGACCTGCTCCAAGAGGGCCTCGGCCCCTTTGTAGTCCCCAGTCGTGCTCGCCAGTGCCCCCTGCCGCAGTCGCGCATGAACGAGGAGGGGAGCGTATCCCAGGGTCTCGGCCTCCGTTGCGACCGCGTTCGCGATCGTCGACGCCTCCTCGTACTTGCCCGCGGTGTCCAGGACCTCGGCCTGCACGAGCCGTTCGTCGAGCTCGGATACCCGGATGGCGACAGCCGGATCGGTGGGCGGTGCGATAGCAGCCTGGAGAGCGTCCGCGTCCGCGCAGCGAGCGAGCGTGGGCAGCTCGATGACGGCTGCATTGGCCTTCTCGACGACCTTCGCATCGGCGCTGGCGAGGACGTCGACAACGGCCTTCACGTGGCGCATCCGCTCGTCGAGACACGCGACGCGCAGATCGAGAAGCGCGCCCGATTGCTCGCCCTTGTGCGTGGCCTCGCAAGCTTGGACGCGGGTCGTCACCCAGTCGCTGGTGTAAGCGTCGAGGCCCCGCTCGACCCGGGTCCAGGTTTCGGGCGCGTAGACCACTTTCGTGGCTTCGAGCGCGGCTTGCACCTCGGCCCGACGGGTGTCGTCCCAAATCCCCGTGAGGTGTTCGTCCATCCCCCCACACACCGCTTCGCCGGGTGCTGTGGACTGCGAGCTCGACCAGACGTTGCCCACGGCCACGCCGACAGTCGCTGTCACCGCCAGCACGAGGATCAGCGCCGTCCGGCGCGGCCCGCCCGGTTTGCGTTCGAGGGCCTCCAAGAGCGCCTCCATCGAGGGGTAACGTTTGTCCCTGTCCGGCTCCAGTCCGCGCAGGAGCGCACGCGTCAACCAAGCGGGGATCTTGGCTGCCGTTTTGTCTCGTTGTGCACTGCTGTCCTCAAGATCTGCCAGGATCGCCGCCGGACTCCCGCGGTAGGGCCGGTGGCCGTAGACGGCCTCGAACAGGGCGACACAAAACGCGAACTGATCAACACGCCAGTCGATCGCCACGCCCGCACCCACCTCGGGCGCGATGTAGCCCGGTGTGCCCACGTGGGCGCCGGTCCTGGTCAGCCTCGAACCCGGACCGGTCCCGCCCGACTCGGTTTCGGACCGACGGGTGTCCAGATTGGGGGCGAAGTCCTCGGTCTCGCGCCGGGCGAGACCAAAGTCCATGACCCGAACTCGTCCGTCGCCGCCGAGCATCACGTTGTCGGGTTTGAAATCGCGGTGAATAAGATCGGCACCATGGGCCGCTGCAAGCCCTCGCCCGGCCTCGACGAAACGCTCACATATTTTCTGCCAACTCGGGCGCTCCGTCCGCAGCCACTCCCGCAAGGTCTTGCCCCGCACATACTCCATGGACAAAAAGGTCTGGTCCTCGTGCGTCCCGACCTCGTAGATGGTGATCACATTGGTGTGGTTGAGACGCGCGAGAGCCTGGGCCTCACGGCGCAGACGTTCCTGAGCGGTCTTGGTCGCGCGCGTGCGCTTGAGTAGCTTGAGCGCGACCTTGCGGTCGAGTTGGGGATCGTAAGCCGCGACCACGTAGCCCATGCCGCCGTGGCCGAGGTGCTCGAGCACAACGTAGCGCCCGAGGCGGTCACCGGTCTCGAGCGTACTGGCCGATGTTCCCGTAGTGGCGGACTCGCCCGTCGCGCCACGATTGGTCTCCGCCGTCGCCGTCGGGTCCGCCGTCGCAGGACCTTCGTCTTGTTCGGTGAGGGCCACGCGCGACGATAGCTCGCCCTGAACGCAAGAGACGAGATGCTTCGCCCTGACCCCGACCATCGCTTCGAGCACCAGCGCGTTTGTGGCCG
>JAESSZ010000753.1 GCA_016763875.1 Nannocystaceae bacterium | reverse complement strand
GTGGTGGCGCAGGCGCTGGAGCCCGTGGTCCGGGAGGTGGAGCACACGCGGCTGTGGTTGCGATCGGCGTACAACCTGGAGGTTGGCAAGATCCTGATCGCTGGCGGAGGCGCGGACCTCAAGGGCATTGACGAGTATCTGGCCGAGCACATCGCGCTGCCGGTCGAGCGTCTTGCCCCCAAGGTCAGCCTGATCAAGGGCACCGAGGGACGCGACTGGACGTCGATGTGTGGCGCGTTGGGGGCCGCATACGGGGCAGCACGTCGTCCGTTGGTGCAGTTGCACGAAGGCATATCGGCCGACGGTGACTCCTCGTGGCTTCAGGAGCGCATGACCTCGCTGATAGCGATCGGCGTGGCGGTCATGGCGTTCGGGGCATTGGATACGATAGCGCAGGTCAAGGCGCTGGAAGCCGAGCACGATGCCTACGCCGAAGAACTGGAGGCCGCGACGATGGATACGTTTGGCGAAGTGCTGATGAGCAGCGCCAAAATCCAGGCGAAGCTGGCGTCGGTTCAGGGGGCAGACCTGACGAGTTTGGTCCCCGAGCGCGGTGCACTCGAGATTCTTGCGATGGTGGTCGAGGCGATTACGCCCAGCGATTTGGCCGAGGCGCCGCCGCCCGAGGGGACCGGCCCGCTGCTGCCAGGGGTCTCACCGGAACTGGGGGTTGGGGGGCCAGCCGCTCTCCTGCAACCCGCGGTCCTCGGTGCTGGGCCTGAAGCTCCCGTCGATCCGCTGGCGGAGCCCGCTGAACCGGCGCCGGTGTCGGCCGATGCGGGCATTGTGGTGTCCGACGAGTTCATCGTGCAGACGCTGGACATTCGCTCGCAGGTGAACGCCGGGGCGGCTGGGGTGATCGAATTGCGGGCCACCGCGAGGGTTTCGTCCGCGCAGGACCGACTGGAACGCGAGCTGCGTAAGCGGATCGGGTGCATCGAGTCGATCGACAAAGGCAAGGTTAAGTCGACCAGCGACAGAAAACAGTTCGACATGCAGATCGCGCACAACTGCAACTACGCGCAACCCGAAGTGTCCGAAGTGTCCGACGACGACACCGAGGCTGAGGAATAGGACCGGCAATGGCCACAGCCAAACCTATGGGCGGATTTTGGGCGACGATGTCGCCGCGCGAGCGCAACCTAGTGCTCGTACTCATCCTGGTCTTCTTTGGGATGGGGACGCTGCTGTTGTTTTACATGCGCGGCAGCTCTCTGGCGCAGACTGAGCAGCAGATCCTCGATCTGAGGAAAGCACTCGATAGCGTCAACACGGGGGGCACGATCTACAAGGAACGGCTCGCCGCCAAGCGAGAGCGCGAGAAGAGCATCTCGACCGACGAGCTCGCGTGGGCTTCCCTGGTCGAAGAGGCGGCGCGTGTCTCTGAGGGAATCGAGGTCACGAGCGAAGACCGGGTGGACAGACAGGAGCTGGACGGTGGCCTTATCAAACATGGCTACAAGTTCAAGCTCAACAGCATCTCCCTCGATGCGCTGACGAAGTTCTTGATCCGTGTCGAAACCGAGGCTGGCAAGGTCATTGTCACCGAGAAGCTAACGATCCGGTCCCACAACGAGAAGGAGGACCGGTTGCAGGTCGACGTCACGCTGGCGACCTGGCAGCGGCAAGCCAGCGAAAGCGACGCGGGCCCAGACGACGGCGACGGTGACGGCCGAAAAAAGTCGGACAGCAAGTCGGCGACGAAGTCCGATGACAAGGAGGGTGGCCGATGAAACTCACGGTGAAACTCCCGAACTTCTCGATGACGCGAGGAAAGATTCCGGATGTCGGCGGTGCGAACAACGCAGCGCGACTCAAGATGCGTCGTCGGCTGCGCTCGATTTTCTTGTGGGGCAGCCTTGGCGTATTTTTCTTCGTCACGTTCGCGTGGCTGAGTCTGCCGACTCGGGCCATCGCGTGGCGGATTCAGCACGAAGCCAAAAAAGCGGGCTTCGTCATCACGATCGACGACATCGGGTTACGTCCGTGGGGCACCGTAATCCTGAAGGACGTGGCGTGGACCTACAGTCCCTCGCGACCTGGGGAGGTCCCGGGCAAGTTCTTCATCCCTCGGGTCTCAATCGACATCGGTCTGCTTTCGCTGCTTGCTGGCGACCTCAGCGTTGAGTTGGAAGCTGAGCTTGACGAGGGCGTCATCCGGGCGGAGTACGAGAAAAGCTCGGACGTCTCGCGCTACAGTTTTGAGATCGAGGATGTCCCGCTGTACGGGCTCCCGAAGGCCCAGCAGTCGCTCAACGCACCGCTGCGGGGGATCTTCGCGGTCAAAGGCGAGATCGAGCTGCCCGACCACGAGTTCAAGAAGTCGACCGGCTTCGTCGAGATCACGTGCGCGAGTTGTGTCGTTGGGGACGGGGAGACGAAGTTGTTTGTCCCCGGAAGTAAAGGCGCGCTGGCCAACGGACTGACGATCCCCGAGGTGGATCTCGGGACGCTGACCGGGCGCATGACGATCGACAAGGGGGTGGCGAAGACCGACGGTCCGATCGTGACCGAGAGCGACGATGTGTGGGTGCACATCGAAGGTGAGATCGAGCTCAACGACCCATTCGGCAAATCGCGGTTCGACATGCTGCTCAAGTTCAACTTGAGTGAGCAGCTGCAAAATCGCAGCGAGCCGATGAAGCTGATGATCCAGACGGCGAGCACCAAGACGAAGCTTGAGGACCCGGAACACGGCCTGGGCTTCAACTTGCGTGGTCCGTTGTCGGCCCCGAGATTCTACGGCCACAAGACGAAGTCCCGGCGTCAGTCGCGAGCGGAAAAACGCGACAGCTACAAGAAGCGCGCGGAAAAGCGTCGGCAGCGGAAGAACAAGAAGAACAGCAAGAAGAAGAAAAAGAAGAAGCCGAGCAAGGACGCCGACTCGGGGAAGTCGAAGGACGACGGCAAGGACGACAGCAAGGACGACGGGCTGGATGTGAAGCCGATTGAACCGGCCAAACCAGCGTTGCCGATCCCGGCCGTGGAGGACCCGGCTGAAGAGCCACCGGAGGCGCCTCCTGCTGAGGAGCCCGTGGAAGAACCGGTGGAAGAACCGGGCGAGGAGCCGACGGGAGGCGCCGCGGTGGAAGAGCCCGCAGCAGGGGGGGACGAGGTGATCATCGACGAGGGTGACGACGAAGGCGCTCAGGGACAGGCCGACGATGGTGCCGTCGTGACGGGCGGCGTCGCGGTGGAGGAGTAGCCGTGCCGCCTACCCGAGGCTTGGGGCTTGGGGCTTGGGTAGCGGTACACGCCGCTGGTGTGCTCCGTGCTGGGACCACGGCTAGGCGACGTAGGCCAGTCGGCCCGCAACGATCGTCGCCGAAACGCGTGCGCCATGAATCGCGCGTGGCGTGATCGACCGTAGGTCCTCCGCAAAACACGTCACATCCGCCTGCATCCCCGGGCGCAGCACGCCCAGATGCCCCTCTCGGTGCGTGGCGTAGGCCGCCGTGGTGCTGAAGGCC
>JAESSZ010000752.1 GCA_016763875.1 Nannocystaceae bacterium | reverse complement strand
GGCAACATCCCAAGCAACAGCAGCGGAACACCAGCATCGCGTGGCGTCGTCGTGCAGCCGCACCCACTGTCGTCATCGCCGCCGCGCTGGACCCCACCGTCGGCAATACCGGTGCCGTCCCCGCCGTCGTCATCATTGCCGGTCTCCCCATCACCGGCCTCGTCGTCGTTGGCCGCGGTCTCACCGCCGTCGCCCTCGCCACCATCGGTGTCGTCCAAGGCGTCATCGGACCCATCGTCGGATTCGTCGGACCCATCGTCGGACCCAGGAGGATCCACGCCGACGTAGATGGCCCGGGTCTCTGTCTCGGTCACCAGACCCGCGTTGTCGTAACCGATTGCGTGAATCAGAAACGCGCCCTTCGGGAACTGTGCGTCCCACTCGTAGGCCTCGTTGAGATCGTCAAAAACCGCGAGTTCCTCGTCGGTTTCCGCGTCGACGATCACCAACTCGACATGTGCCATGCCCCAGCCGTCGCCATCGTCGGCCACAGCCAACACATGCACGTCGACAGGCGCACCGTCGTATTCCAGCACCAGATCGTCCGCTGGCTCCACAATCGCAACGGTCGGAGCGAGGTCGTCTGGCGAAAGTTCGGGATACGTCGCACCGCAGGAGTTCGCGAAGCCGGTCAGCGGACCCGTCTCGCAGCCCATCGCCCACGTGCCTCCGCCAGCACCTGGATCCATCGGGAAGCCCTGGCAGTCGAAGTTCGGATCCCAGTTACCGGCTTGGTCATGACACGGCGTGATGTCGATCCCTGAGTTGTCCTCGATGAAGGGCACCCCCTGGGCGATGACGGCCGTGTTGTTGGGTTCGGTCCCACACTCGATCTCGTTACCTTGGGCGTCCTCGACGGGCTGGGTCGATTGAATCGCCACCATACGCCAGGCCTCGCCGCCGTCTTCGGTCGGCACAGCAATGAAGCCAGGTCCTCCGGAATCGCCAGGGCACGTACCAACGCCGCCCCCACCTTCCGACAACTGCGTGGGCCACCCGGTCGCTGGGTCGGTGAAGGGGATCGAGTTGATCGGCGTCTCGACCCACCGTTTGTTGAACTGGTTGTTCGCCATCGCGAGCTTGCCGAAGCCCACGCGGATCAGGTCGGCACCAGCAACCACGTTGTCCATCTCGCAGCCGTACGCGATCGGGATCGGCGTGACCTCGGTAATCGGCTCCTCAAGCTTGCAAAAACCCCAGTCGTTTTGGACCTCGGAGAACGCGATCGTGCCGTCACCGGTGCTGGTGAAGTCCGGGCTGGCCATGCAGTACTCGATCGCCACGAGGTCTTGCGCGTTGACCGAAAAGTCGCCGAATCGCGCCAACGTGTTGGGCTCCATCACCTCAATGCAGTGCGCGGCGGTGACAATGATCTCAGGATGGATCAGTGTCCCCGTGCACAAAAACCCGTTACCTGACATGTAGACCACCGCGGGCCATCCGCAGCTGTTGACCGTCTCGCCGCCCGTGATCGGCACCGGGTCTGGGGTCGGTCCGCCGAGCACGCCGGACCCAGAGGCCACCAGGAGCAGTTTCAACAGCAAAGAAGACGAGAGGCCCATACCTGAGCACGGTAACACCTACACGTGGGCAACTCCGCGCATGCTCCCTGCCTCAGCGTGGGTCGACGCACGGAGCAGTCCCCGCAATGCAGGGACCCTGCAACACGTCGTTGCTAGCCGGAACAACGTCCCGCGCACGACAACCGGCTCGCCGCCTCTGCACCCACGCGCGCTACTCAAGGACGACAAACACAACACGCCCGACGAGCTGGCCATCTTGGGTCGCGACGTCCAGACGCCACTGCCCTGCGGGATCGTCGGGAAGCCGCTCCGCATGCAGTTGGCTCCGCAGTCGAATCGTCCCCGTTGGGCCATGCGCGCGCGCATCGACATCGGTCGACCGCTGCACTTCCACCCCTTCGTGCGTCCAGATGTGCACGAGCCGATCTCCTTTGCCTCCAGGGATCACCACGTCGGTCACCGCGTGCAGTTCTTGGACCAGCGAGATGTGCAGCACCGAGGCCTCGATCGCCAGACGACCGTCATCGAGAAGCTGCGGCCCCACGGCGCCGTGTGACACGTACATAGCGACCGGCGGCAGGGCAACGCGACCGAAGTAGGCACCCACGGCGGCACCGGTCGTCCACAACACAAGCACGACGGCGATGAGCGGGTGCGACACCACCTCGCGCACACGAATGTGCATCAGCCAAAACGCCAACGACGAGATAACCGCCGCGGCCACCAAGCTCACCAGACTACGGGCGTTGGGCAGCAACGCAGGCAGCACCAGGTTGAGACACGCGAACAACGTCAGAAAATAGAAGAGGGAGGCCGCGAGCTTCCATCGCATCAGCACCTGATCGAAAACCAGATCGAGCGTGGATAGAAACGCACACACACCGAGCACCACCACAAACCATTGGTTGGGGCTGTCGAATGTCGCGGACCGCCAATAAAACGGGAGCAGGAAGAACAACATGCCCTGATAGAGGTTCTTCAGGACGTAGGTCATCACGTAGAACCGCACTTTGTCGCGGGTACGGTCCAGTGATCGCTGCGTGCCGCTACCGAACAAACGGAACAACAACAGCACGAGCAAGAAAGCGGCGACCAGAGCGATCGTGAGCCAGCGAGCGTGGGCAAAACCATTGCGCGCAAACACGACGTCGAAGATGCCCAGGCCCAACGCGTACAGCGAGTGTGCCCACCACAGCATTCGGCCGTACTTTGCAGCGGTCGCTTTGAACCCACGCTTGACCGCGACCTCCGGGCCGGCCGTGGACCCCGGGCCGGCCGTGGACCCATCCACCGGAGCGGAAACCAGCGTCGGTGTTGTTTCCTCCACGCCAAGGGAGTCTAGCAGCAGGCAGCTAGCGCTGAGCGCGGACCACGAGTGACTGGAGTACGCGTCCCAGATCCCCGTCCTCGTCGTACAGGCGACCCTCGTTCATCCCGACCCCGTGCGGCGTCGCGACGCCGCGAGCGTCCATCCCGACCCAGCAACTGCGAGGCGCCCGGAGCAAAGCGATGGTCATGTCCGGATTGACGAAAGCGTAGTGTCTGCTGTCGAGCACCATCGCAATACCGTTGAGCGCATCGGCCGTGATGGCGACGGCCTGCAGCGGCGACAAAACCTCACCGTCGATCAGCGGAATGGACGGCCTCAACCACGCGGCACAGCGCCCGCGTCCCCACTCACCACGCGCAATACGGACCTCGACCGCGGTGTGATACCCGACGGCTTCGTCGAAGAACGAAAATACCATCGGCTCGCTGCACTCAGGGCTCGGCAACGGCGATGGTGGGGGGTGACGAGGCGATTCGGGCAGCGTGACGTCGGCGG